>MWJR01000160.1 GCA_002127415.1 Calditrichaeota bacterium AABM5.125.24 | reverse complement strand
GCCTGATGTCATACCAGCCCTCTTCACCCTCCTCTACTGAACTACTCCAGGCTGTATCGGGCGCATCCACAACCGCCGCCTGCTCATCGTTGATAAATATCTCGCATCCGTCGTAGTCAACACATTCGCTGCCATCGGCATTGACATCCGGCGGATTCCAAGATACGGTGAAGTCCATCCCATCCCGGACAACCGTTACGTCAGTCACCGGTCCCGGTGGAAGGTTGGCCCGGGCTCTGACCTCAGCATCACCTAATTCGTCATCCTCATAGACCGCCCTCACGTTGTATCTATGCTCCTGGTCCTCTCCTTCACTGCCGACCACGTGAACCCACTGCAGCACACCGACATCGATAGGCTCTTCGTTAGCCAGTTCACCATCCACGTAAACCCAGTAACCCAGCCTTTCGTCACGACCGGGGAATGTTATACGGCGGTATATCTCGAGCCAGTCAAAGGGATCTATGGACACTGTTATAGGGGGATAGGCAGGATTCAACAGACGAACCTCATCAGCATATCCGTCGCGTTCCACCGCGGCTATCCTGCGCGGGGTTCGACCTGTTGCCGGGGAGAGTCGGATCCCCTCGCCCTCGAAGTGGCTCCAGACCACAGCTCGCAGCATTTGGTCGCCTGGCAGATCGTCATAGCGGCGCCATACGTCGTCGAAGCGGATAAAGAGTGTTCCTGCATTATCGAACCCGTCATCCAGACCGGCCCGCTCATAACGGTTCCTCTCAGGATGCTGGCTCCAGCCCACAAAGAACGGACCCTCCAGGAACCTGATCTCATCAAGATAGATGGTCGTCCAGCCCACGTCGGCATAATGTTCGTCAACGAACTGGTTGAGCGTGAGTTCACCAGGCAGTCCGGTCTCCGGATCTTCGGCGAAAACCTTCAGATAGATGGGATTGTTGAGATCGATGAGATCGTCCTGCCCCCAGCGTCGCATGTCATCGTTAGTCACGATGTAGATGGTTACGGCGAGGATGTCATATTCCCCCTCAGGTTCGAAGCGAGTCGCGATGACATCATCACGGTTGATCAGGTTGACGCCGCCCGCCAGTTCGTCATTGTCATACTGAAGGGTGACGATATCGCCGTGCGTGCCGGGCGGCAGCCAGAACAGCTCGATGCGGTCGTCGAAGTTCCCGTCGGCGCGCATAGAGTGCACACCGAGGTGGTCGTCCAGGACGAAATCGACCCGGGTGGTCTCAGCGTCAACCACCTCGACCCCCTCTTCGGGCGGGCCCCACCAGCCGTCCAGCCTGGCAGCAACCCGATACACCGCTTCCGGAAGATGCAGGGAATAGTTCCCCAGGGTGTCGGTGGTGTCGAGGGCGTAGAACCGCTCGTCGTCCTCCCTGACCACGGATATCTCAACACCTGCAGCTACGCTGTCATAGACAGTAGTCACCTGTCCTTCGATCCAGCCAAACGGTAGAGTGGTCAGGATGGGATCGACCTGCGTCGTGTCATCCGGGGCCAGCTCAATAAGGTCGCTGACGAAGGGGATGAAACCATCAAGCTCCGCCTGCAGCACATATTCCCCGGGGAAAAGTCCGTCGAAGCGGTAGAAGCCCATCGTATCGGGGTTGGTGACGGCTCCGTCAAGTGTGAGGCTCACCAGGATAATCAGCGAATCGGCTACCTCGGGCTCCGCCTCGACCGTCACCGTGCCCTCAACGACCGCAGCACCGCCTATAACCTCAAGTCGGCAGGGAATGACAATAACGTCGGCGGCTCTCAGATCGTGCACCTCAATGTTGGCGTCGAGGATGGTGTCGATAAGGCGGGCTGCGTCGAAGGTGACGAACAGTTCAGTTTCGTCTTCGCCGACCAGTTGTCCGGAAACAGGCTCCACCGCCAGCCAGCTCCGGTGCGGCCACAGCTCGAACAGTCTGACCACATCACCTTCAGGCCCCTGGATCAGAACCCCCAGGACATAGTTGTGGGTGTCGTAGAGGTAGGTGACAAAGGCTCCGCCGGGGAAGCCCTCATCCTCGGCGGCGGTCTCAAGCTGCCTGACCAGCTCGCGGGTCTCAGGGTTGAAGCGGTAGATAGCCGCCCCGCCGACATCAGACTCCTGATTGTGGATATAAAGATATGCACCGTCCGGATCTGACGGGTTCCACGCCATCCCCATCACCCCGGTCAGGCCGTGCTCGAAACCTGCCACCCGGTCGAGGACATCCCCCTGCCGGTCTATCTTGAACCAGGTATCATCCCGGTCACCGATCCAGAAGGCATCATCCTCGGGAACATAGGTTATGGCGCGATTTATCACCAGCTCTGTGCCCGACATAGACATTACACGCCCGCCGGTAATGGGGTTCATCACGTATATCCTATCGTTGCAGGAGCCATACAGGTATCGACCGTCATAGGCAAGATCTCGCAGCCCCCATCCCACAATCTGGGAATAGTCCTGCGGGACATCGCCCACAAAGCGGCCCTCCCGGTCAAAGTGGTAGAACCTGCAAGAGTCTCCACTGCCGAAATCACCCGCTCCGGCCACCAACAGGTAATCCTCTGGGGAACCTTCCTGAATGAACTGCGCCCCGATGAAATACTGTTCCCCCGTCGCGGCAGTCAGGTCGTATTCGCGCAGAAGCTCCCACGGCTCATCGCGCCCGGGATCATCGCGCCACCGGTCGTTAAGGTTATTTTGTGAAAAGTAATCTATGTATATCAGGAACTCGGTCTCCATCCGGCCTGAATTTATCATGGTCACTACAACCTGAACTCTCTCACCGCTCTCAAGCGTATCCGACAGCTCGTCCGCATCGACCTCCAACCGGCTATCCCACTCGTCGAGGAATATATCGAATTCAGCATCTTGCCCGCCTATCACCTCAACATCGCGCTCTGCCGGCTGATACCCGATCCTCTCAACCCTGATCAGGTATTCACCACCTTGCACGCCAAAAAACCAGATCCGTCCATTGCTGTCGGTGAGGCCGAAGTATTCATCCCCGAACCAGACACGCGCCGTATCGATGGGTATTTCATCCCATAGAACGGACACTCTCACATTACTCAGGGCTGGCGAGGTCAGTTGGATATCGTCGATGAACCAGCCGGCGAAGCTCCAACTCTCGTCGGATTTGAAGACGAACCGGACGAGAATCCGCTGGCCGGTATAGTCGGCCAGGTCAAAGGTAACCGGTTGCCAGCCGTCGGTAACACCGGTAAATCCGGGCCCCTCGTCGAGCGCAAAGATGCCCGCATACGGATAACCTCCACGCGGCTCGACCAGTGCCCACCGCTCTCCGCCGTCAGTGGATACCTCCAGTCGTCCTCCATCGAAGCCTCGCTCGCATTCCAGGTAATGGTTGAAGCTGAACCAGGCGGTTCCAACATCTTCGAGGTCTATCACCGGTGTGTAGAGGTAGAATTCAGCCATCTCGGGATAGGGTCGGTCGAGGCGGGTGCCCCAGGCGCGCTCCCCTGAGGCGGCTCCCATCTCGGGTTCGCCCCACTCCCACCCATCCTCAAACGGCTCGGCGGTCAGAGAACCGTTGGACACCTCGAAATCCTCGCTGTGCACCGGGGTAAATGCAGCAGCCGGAACCACCGTTATCGGTCCGGCCGGTTCGGATTCACCCTCCGGCTGGACATATAGGGCCGTCACCGCACACTGATAGGGCCGGCCGTTCTCAAGCTCCAGGATGGTGACTCGACGCGAGTTGGTCTGTTCCCACAGCTCCCCGTCCAGATACACGTTGAACAGGTGAAGATCGTCGCGACCGGGTCGGTTCTGGAGGTTCTCCTCCATCTCGGATAACTCACGCTTCAGCTCGATAATTCTCTCCCTGGCGCGGCGGTCCGGCTTGGTCTCATCACGCGGTGAAGCCAACCGTCCGATCTCGTGCTGCAGCCCGACCACCCCGTTCCTGTCACGAGCATGTTCGGCTCCATCGGGCATCTCCCAGCTCAAGGTGATCCAGCGGTCGCCGAGGGTGGCCTGCAGGTTAATCGGCGTCAGAAATTCGGGTGGTGGCAAGCGGAAGAAATCGACTATCCGCCTCATCAACAGCCGTTTGGTGCCCCCTTCGCCGTCAACCAGACCGCCGAACTCGAACGAGCAGCCCACCGTCCGGTATTCACCGCCGTGATAGGAGATCATACCGAGAAACGATTCCTCCCCTTCACTGTATGTGAAGACCTCCACCGCGCCTTGTGAAGCGGCGAGGTGGTCTACATAGTCGTTATCGGGGGCTTGGTATCCCTCGAACAGGAGTCCCTCCGCCAGGCTGCCCTCCTGTCCGATCACCGGCGGCTCGATGGGATGTCCATCCGCGAGACCTTCGATCATAAAGTAGGGGTGAACATCGGTGGCCGGGTCGCGGAACCAGGTGTCGGAGCCCTCCATATAGAGCGAACCCCCGTCCTCGATATAGCCCGCCAGGATTTCCCCCTCCGCTTCGGTCAGTTGGTGGTAGTTATCACCCGCCGCACCGAAGTTTCCGAGATTGATGAAGACCGCCTCGTATCCCTGCAGACTATCCGGAAGCTCCTCGTCCTGACGCAGTCTCAGGTGGGTGACCGTATGACCCAGCGACTCGAGCGCAGCTTCCTGAGCGTCGCCGGAGAGGGAATTCCCGCCGCCATCCCATACAAGGAAGTTGCCGGGACCGTGGACACTGATGAGGTAGGCTGTCTCGGCCCCGATCTCCACCCCCTCGCCGTCATAACGGAAGGTTCGACCCGCTTCACCGCGCGGGCCTTCTACCCCCACGGTTCCAACCGTGAGATCGAATTCCTCTCCCACCCGTGCATACTGCAGGATGATGTCCCCATCCGGCTCGAGTACCACCTGCATGGTGATGGTATTCTCGGGATCGATGCCGTCCTGGTTGAGCTCGGCATAATCCTGGAACTGAATTACCAGCCTGCCGTCGCGAATCCCGTAATAGACGGCACCATCAGCCCAGAAGGCCTCCGGATCAAACCCCTTCCAGTAGAGGGCGATAATGTTGTTGGGGGGAGGGGGTGCAGGGAGCTCTACGTTCTCCTGCCGACCATAATTGGCGGCGGGACCAAAGCCGATGAAGCCGTTGGCGCTGACGTAAAACTCATCGCACAACCGCCCGAAGAATGTAAATTCGAAGCCTATATCGAAGGGTCCCTGGAGGCCGTTGACACGCAGCTCGTCAAGCTGTTGACCGATATCCTCGATCTCAATCCAGCGGTATTCCGTCTCAAAGAGACCATAGTCGTCCGGGTCGTCACGCCGGGGCTGGTCATCCGCCAGTGTGGTTACAAAGCTCAGTAAAAGCGAAAAGGCGAGTAGAAGTATACTGGACGGCAGTTTACGCATAATAAAATCCGTTCAGGATTTGACCTATTGTCGCAGGTATGCGGACTTTCGCAGGGGTAGGTGAACTGGTTGGAACCCGCGTTATTTTACAATAAGATAATATAGTAAACAATACTGCAGAATAAAATAGTGAAATAACGCACACCGACACAATTGATCCTGCTAAAATAGATTATGCCTATTGATGCCGGAACAAGAGTGCCGGGTTTGCCTGGTCAGGGTCCCACCAACATAATGTCGGCCCCCTCAATCTCAAACCACTCCGGATACTTAGCCACCGCGTCAAACTCGGCCTGTAGCGCCCGCTCGTGGCCCCGCTCGAATTCAGCCAGGTATTCGAGCATCCGCTTGCCTGTCGGGTCCCTGGCGAGGCTGGCGGCTTCGCGGTAGAACTGCTGAGCCTCCTGCTCCTTCCTGATGGCGACCTGCAGTATCTCATGTAACGGCTGGTTGAGTTCAACCTCCCGGTTCAGGCGGGGAGCCTTTTTAGGCAGCGGCGGCTTGTCCTCGCCGGTGTAGCGCTGTAACATTCCGTAAAGAAGCTCGCGGTGCGCATTCTCCTCCCGGGCCAGGGAGATAAACCTCTCCTTGACCAATGGATTCTGAACCCGGGAGGCGAAAAGTCTGTATCGCTTATGCGCCTCTATCTCCTGCACAACCGCCAGGCCCAGCACCTCAACGATAGTAAGTCCCTCATTTAACATAATGCTTTTTAATGAATTATGAACGATGAATGATGAGTGATATATGCGTGATTGCTCGCTGTCAAACTTATGGTTGTAAATTGTAACTTAAAGAGCGCCGCGCCAGGTTCTCAACCTGGCCGGCATCGTTTCCGAATGATTAAATACGTGATTGTGTGCTGTTAAACTTATGTTCAGTACACTACTGTCCCAATGATTTTAGATAAATTCCTGTAACTGTTGAAACAGACTATTCGATAACCTGTAGTCGGGGTTGTCCTCAACCCCGACTACAGGTTACATTAAAAAGAAACTTGCAAACAATTGCAATTTACAATTACTTAACTAACAATACCTTAGCTGTCCTTGACAACCCACCAGCCTGCAATCTGAGGATATAAAGCCCCGTCGGCAGAGCAGTTCCATCAAAGATAGCCGAATGATTACCGGCAGTCTGAAATCCCTCCATCAACCCGGCAACCCGTCGTCCGGATGCGTCGAACAGCACCAGTGAGGCCCGGCCGGGTGTCGGCAGGCTGTATTCCACCCTGAGGTCACTGTTGAATGGATTGGGATAGATCCGCTCCAGGGCCAGCTCATACGGAAAAGTAACCTCAACCGGCGCCTCAAGCGGCGTTCCGGTAACGGTTATCCGGTCTATGAACCACCCGTTTCCCTCGATGTAGTTGTCCGATGCAAACCGGAACCGTATCCTCAGCGGTCCGGCAGGTCCACCCGGATGAACCCTCGCTTCGCTCCAGTCGAAGCTTCCGTTCCAGCACGGCCCGCCCGGGAAGGATCCGTTGTCCGCCGACTGGCCGTTGTAGCCCCCTTCCGGCACCGCCCGCTCCCATCCTTCGCCGCGGTTGACCTCCACCACGCCGCCGTCGTAGTCCTCTTCAGCCTCCATCTTATGACGCATCAGCAGGACTGCGTCGGCATCCATCATCATCAGCGGCAGCTCGAAGGCGGCGTCGGCGTGTGCGGGGTAGTGTGCGCTGTCCGGACCGCCGAAGGCTATCCCTCCCGAACCCTCGCCGGCATCCTCACCCCAGCGCCAGGCATCGTTGTAGCCTTCGGTGAGCGGGTAATGATTGGTCCAGAAGGGCTCCAGACCGTCAAACTCCTCCTCGAGACTGAAGTCCGGTGATATCGGCAGCAGGAATTCCTGGTATCTTAGAGCCTGGAGCCTGACCGACACAAATATCCCGGTCAGCCCTTCCGCCTCCGGCAGAACCCTGCTCCGGAACGGCCCCAATCTCACGCTCTCGGCTGAAGCCACCGGCGGTATGACAGCAATAAGCCACGGTTCTATGAAGTCGCCCTGCATGGAGAACCGTAGCGCCTCACGCAGATCATCCCCACCGATATTAGTAACATCCAGATAGAGGTCGCCGCTCTCACCCGGTCCAACCAATTCGTCTCCGTCACCGTCCACCTCCCAGAAGTCGAAGCCGGCCAGGTCGAGATTGGGGCTGCGCACCACCAGCTCCACCCTGTCCCACCAGGCCTCCTCACCCTCAGGCTCCATCCTGACAGCTATGGGGATCTTATACCCATCGGGAGTCCATCCACCAATCCGGGCATTTGACCTGATCAACCTCTCTTCGTCAGGGGGTATCAGATCAATCTGGTCAACCGAATCAATCAAATCTATATACAGATCATCAGCCGACACCGTGCATTCCACCTCTCTGAAGGGTCTTGCGCCTCTATTGATGATAACCAGCATCAGCTCGACGGTCTCGCCGGCGTCGATTATGCCGTCGTCGTCCCCTTCAGAATCGAGCGCGAGGAGCTCCTCCACCTTCAGACCAAGGGGTATGGTGAGGGTGGGATCGCCGAAGTGGGTCATCCCGTAGAACCAGGATCGCGCCCAGTTCTCAGAGCCGGGCTCCTGTCCATGCTCCACGAACCACCTCCGTAGCGACTCCCCGAAGCAGACCCCATCGCCGAGATGACGGTAGTAGTCGTCAAAGAAGAGCATCGACCCTTTCTTGGTGGAACCGACGGCTCCCAGACCGTAAGGTCCCCCCATGGCATACAGGGCACCCAGGCAGAGATTGCGGCTCAGGTTCATCGCTGAACAGGCGAACAGGTTGTAAAACATCACATTCGGAGTGACCTCGTCCCTGAGATGATTAAACCGGAAGTAATCGTTACTTCGGTGATTATCAACCCAAAATGCGTGGGAGTCGCTTGTAGAATGAACCGCCACCTGCACCAACTCGTTACCCTCTTGCGTAAGATAGCGGCGGTATATCCACGCCGAGGTGGTCTCCGGATGGGCCTCCGTCAGCACATAGCCACAGGAAAGTCCCACGTCATCCCCCCATTCATCCGCCCAGTAGATCCAGTCGTCGTCGATAAAGTTCAGGGCTCGGTGCGGCAGGGTTAACTCGCCCATCCGATAAAGATGGATGCGGTCAAGATAGGCGGCGATGAGGATGTCTTCGTCAATGCTGCTCAGGTTGTAGCCCGGCAGACGACCTATCCAGATTTCAGGCTCACGGTCGCCGCTGTGGATGTCGTAAATGCCGTTGCCTGATGTATCATCCCAGACGCCGTCGACATCCATATAGAACAGGTCGATCGGATACTCGCGAAGATTGTAGTTGTCAGGCTCTTCCTCGTTGTCAAAGTATTCATACTGTTCGAACCATGCCACCGGCAGCTCGCCGGCCAGGACCGCACCGACCAACCCGTCACCCCCCTCTTCGATGATGAGCTGCTTGAACTCCTCAGGCGTGCCTCCCTCGACGTCGAGCAGAACGATGTCGTAGCCCGTTTCATTCAGGTCATCTACATACTGAAGGAACCCCTCCTCGTGCACGTTCAAGAGCCGGTGGTTAACCGCCATAACCACAGTCCCCTCCTCATCTCGCCCGATAACCTGCCGGTGGACAGCGAAAAGGGTAAGCTCACGTTCGTGGAAGTGGCGAAGGTATTCCTCCCGGGTCGGCTCTGGAACACCGGTGAGATTGCGCGTGACCGGGATGTCGTGAACATTCAGGGGACGCCCAGCCGCATCAAGTGCCCACAGAGCTATGATAATAACCCCTACCCAAGCGCCGGTATGTTTCAATGCGTTCAGCATTACGTATAAATGGGGCTTATCCTTCACATTTGAGGTTACGCACAGGATGCTTCTGTCAACGACCATTGCTGCCGAGACGCCGCAGAAGCTGCTTCCTCCTGACAGCGGCGGTGAACAGCAGCACCACGATGACTGCCAGAAACAGCAGGTTGAACAGGTAGTGACGGTGGCGGGTAAATCGCTCCCTCTCACGATCCCGCCAATCCGGGACAGGATAAACGTATTTTATCTCAGCGAGCTGAAGCGGCCATATGGTTTGCCACTGCTCCCCCCGAAGCTGCATGGCCGTGGTTCTGACCCGGTTCTGGCGGCTGAATCCACCGTAATCCTCGAAACGAACCAGTCCGAAGACGGTGGTTAAATCAGTCCCCCTCAGAGCCTGGCGGATGGAGCCTCTCTCAACTGGGGTTGATCGCGCCACCGCATCGACCATAACCTCCACAGCGGCGTAGGCCTGAGCGGCGTGGTAATCGGGAACCTCGCCATAACGTTCATACAGGTCACGAGCGAACTGTTCAACGCCTGGGTAAGGATGTGTAGGCCACCAGACCGCCGGGGCGAAGATGTAATCCGCCGCCCCTTCAGCCGCTGAGATCAGGCGCCGGTTCACCATTGAAACTGCACCAACCACGAAGCCCGCCGGCATCCAGTCCGCTGACCGGCACTGACGCAGAAACCGCGCCGCATCACCCGTGCCACCCAGGATCCAGACCGCCGCGGGCCCGTGCCGCTCAAGCTCATCTATCAGCTCGCTGAAGTCTCGCTCCCCGCTCCGGAAGGCGAGATAGTGAACCTGTCCCCGCCATCGCCCGGTAAGGTCGCCCCGCAGGTCGATGACCGCATCAGCCCAGCGCGGGTGATCTTCATAAAGGACTGCCAGCGAACGTTTGGCCCCTATAACATTCTCGGTCCAACTGAGG
>MWJR01000144.1 GCA_002127415.1 Calditrichaeota bacterium AABM5.125.24 | reverse complement strand
ATAATAAGGAGGTCGTGGAAGAATGATGTGTCGGAGTCACTCCACCACTTGATCTCCGGCACATAAGGCGGCTGGTTCATGCGGTAGAAGGTGCGGTAGATGACCTCCGACTCGGCACCCTGGTCGTCGGCGCACTTGACGTAGAAGATATGTTCGGTCACCTGGCCGGCCTCGGTCAGCAGATAGATGGTGTCGGATGTGGTGGTATCTCGAACCCAGGCCTCATCAGGTATGAAGTCGATGTAATAGACAGGATTGGACAGTGCCGTCGAATCGATGATGTCGGCGTAGTCGTAATATTCAACGAAGCCGTCACAGTCGCGTCCCTTCCAGTGAATGACGGGGGCATAGCTGAAGGTGTCGCCGTCCGCAGGAACGTTGGTAAATTCGACTATCGGCGGCTGGTTAGCATATATGTCCTCCTCCCCCGACATATGTCCCGTGAAGGTGTCACAACCTTGCGTGGTTATAAGGGATATCAGCAGGATTATGGTTGAAAAGCCCCCGAAAGCCCCCGCTCCCCGCTGAAATACAGCCCGCACCCCGGGGAAGCATAGGTGCCTGTCCCGGAACCGGCTTTGGCGAATGATATTATCCATATAGCTGTCCCAGTCTTGCGATCTCTTCCAACAGCTCCCTGCGCCCGGCCTCGGTGGTTATGTCGGCCTCGAAGGATGGGTTCAGATAGGTGACGATGACATCCAGACTGGCGGTAAAGTCGCCGAGGTTGTAATGGACCTTGGCGGCCAGCAGTCGAATGTCGTGGAAATCGACGGTCGGTTCATGCAGGAACATCCAGCGGGGACGTCGGTGCATCAGCGAATCCGCCTTGTTCAGGGCGGAGTGCCACTCCTCAAGGCTGTATTCCACAAAGGCCCAGCCGCCCAGGGCATCGTATTCGGTGGTATCGCTCGCCAGGCTGCGGGCGAAGTAGTCCGCAGCCGTCTCCATCATCCCCGGCAGCCGTCCGGACGACCATCCGGCCCCGTTCAAGGCATCGCTGTGGGTAGCATCGCGGCCGATGGCAGCCTGAAAATGCTCCAGAGCGGAAGCGTAGTCATATCTTTCGAACGCCTCCCAGCCAATTTCGACAAACTCATCAGCGGTGAGCTCCGGTCCCTGGGCACCGCCATCCTCACCCCCGCAACCCGTAAATGTCAGCGACAGGCACCCAATCAGAACCACGGCCGCAAGCCAACCTGTCACCCTCGGTGTGCGGAGATCCTTCTGGGCCGATTTGTGGTGATGAGCCGCAACTGAGTCGGAACACCCGACGGGGGTGCGATCTCCGGTTTTAATCAGCATCCTGTTACCTCAACAGCAAGAGCTTAAGTGGGCGATAACCCTGCACCCCCTCCAGCCGCACCCAGTAGATACCGCTGGGCAGCGGCTGCCCGTCTGAGTCGTTGCCGTCCCACACGGCTTCGTTGGAGCCGGATTGCAGGTGTCTATCCAACAGATCAGCCACCCGGCGCCCGGCCAGATCGTAGACCGACAGCCTTGCGTCGCCTGCCTCCACCAGGTCGAACTCAATGGTAACCTCCCGGTTAAATGGATTGGGGTAAGCGTGCAGCAGGCCGATTGATTCGGGCACCGGCTCTGAGTCCGATGGGGTAAATCCTGCGTCCCATGCGACGGCGAAGCGGCCACCCTGCAGAATCACCCCGGTCACGCGGCCCTCCAGATAGCCGCCCTCCAGCCGCGTCCAGCCATCCTCATCGAACCGATAGATACCGAGCCGCCGCGAGTCATCCTCCGTCCAGTCCCCGGCATCGATCTCTATCGACAGCCCCCCCGGCACCAGCAACGGTTCTGGAGTCCCGGAAACCGTCAACTGCGGCGTGAGGAACAGAAGCCCTTCCGCAGGCTTGAGCGGCTCAGGATCGAACCCCGTCAGAACCACCAGAGGCTTGTCTGCAGCCCCCGAGGGGAGCCGAAGCCAACCGTCAACCCCCACCAGCCGCATCAGGCCATCCACGCCCGGACCGAGCAGGATAACCTCATACACCCGTCCTGCCTTCTGCCTGCGGTCAACGGACAGCACGGCATCCACGGTAATGAAGAGCGTCCCGCTGCCGGGCACCTCGTAGCTGCCTCTATAGGCCAGTGGATCGCCCTGGTTCTGAGTCAACTCGATGGGCACCCGTTCAGAACCGGCGAACTCCAGTGAGCAGGTCGGTGCCCCCTGCAGGGTGTCGAGCGCGGTAATAAACAGGTCAATCCATCTGGGGAAAGCGGGGCTCTGGAAGACGGTTATCGCCACCTCCGGGATTTCCCACCCTCCGCCAAGCGGACCTCCATAGGCGCCTATATCGGATAACTCCGACCCCAGCGACGGGGGGAAGAAATAGTCACGAAATGAGGCCTCAGGATTCCCCTGATCGATGAGAGGGGAGCTGTCTGACAGATGATAATCACCCGCTGCCGGGCCAACGAATCCGGGCTCCACGTCAAGGTTGGCATTCCCGACGAAGCCACCTTCCACATCACAATAGGAGACCAGCGCATTGGCATTCCGACCGAACTCCATCTCCGGTCCATCGTTGTGCCAGAGGATGGTGTTAATCAGCACCGGGATGCTCCTGAGGTCGGCGAAAATCCCGCCGCCGCTGTTGTCGGTAATGGTATTATTCACCATCCTGGGCGCAGAGTGATCGATGACGTGGACGGCGCCGCCGGAGTTGCCGTATATGAGGTTGCTCTGAATCAGCGCCCCGGCCAGGAAGTAAAGATGTATGCCGCCTCCGCCCTGGGCGCGGTTATTTCTGATCACACAGTTGGTCACAGTCGGCTTCGAGTTGCGGATGAAGATGCCTCCCCCGCCTCCTGCTATGTTGTTCTCGATTATGCAGCCTGTGATCTCGGCGCCGGAGTTTACGATGTGGATTCCACCTCCGGCAAGTGTCTCGTCGCCGTTCTCGGCTATGGTGCAGAACTGTATCAGCGGCGAGCTCTCGGTGATAAACAGGCCGTTTCTGCTGCCCTTTATGACGCAGTAGGCAAGCCTGGTGGCATCCTCAAATGCCAGATCCAGACCACCCCACTGGGCTTCGGTACCTCCGGAAGGGTCGCGGGGAAGGAAATGGATCGAATCGGTCGGCAGACCCACAGCCCGCAGCTCACCAAGGACGCTCATAAAGGCGCCCGGCTCGAACAGGATGCGAGCTCCGGGCATAATCCGCAATCGCTGATGGGCTGGGACGTAAACCGAATCCAGCACGATATAGTCCGGATCGCCTTCGCTCCAGCCCCAGACCCCGGCGACCTCACCGAAGACGTAACGGCCCGGCTCCGCCATCCCGCGCCCGGAGAGTGCTACCGTGTGGGGAACCGGGTAATTGCTGGAGATGGTCAGCAGCCCCTCATAATCCACACCCGCCTGCTGAGGATGAAAATGAACCGGCAACAGGGCGCTCTCCTCTTCGGCGACGAACAGCCCCGTATCCGGGAGCCCCACCGAGAAGGCGGGGTTGGTAACAGCGGCACCTGTCACGTGAAGGGTATCGTTTCCTTCATTGGAGATGGTCAGCATATAGGTCGATGTATCCCCGCCCACGTAAACATACCCTGAAAACAGGGTGGAATCCTCGACCACCATCTTCGGTCCCGAGCCGCTCCCGCGCAGGATAACCACCGGGTTCTTGTCGTTGGTCCGGACGGTCGCAGCCGCTTCGTAACTCTGGGGAATAGTCGGACTGAAGGTGAAATTCACCTCCCCGGTTCCGCCCGCAGCTATGGTGTGATCCACCACTTCAGCATCAAATCCGTCCCCCTGAACGTTGACAGAATAGACCCGCAGTTCACTGCGTCCGCTATTATGAACGTCAAGTGAGACCAGGTGAGAGGCCCCGATCTGTCGAGGACCGAAATCCAGCGTGGAATCCATCTCCACAATCGGAGCGATGCCCACTCCGGTGAGCTCTACGAAAGGGGCTGGATGAAGGGTGTCGCTGCTGATGATGGTCAGGGTATCCAGGTAGCTGCGCAGCTCTACCGGGCGGAAATTGATGGTGAAATTTTCCCGCTCACCCGGTTCGACAGGTGTTGTCCTATAGACGGGGATCGTGTCCCCCTCCTCGACTATCATCTCCGGGAAGAAATCCGGCGAGGTGAAGCGAAAATCGTAGAGGTGCAGACGGTAATGACCGTGATTCTCGATCCTTATCTCAGCCGATACGGGCGACCCGGTCCGCCCTGCAGTCGTATCTATCCGGACACTGTCATAGTTGACCGCCACCCCGAGCTCATAGAGATCGTTATGGATGACCGGCACCGAGATGGTGGCCTCATCCGTGCCGCCATAGGCGCCCATATTGATACGGTTCACCAGGACGTCAGGCTCATCTCCGGGGCTCATATTCGGATCGCCGGCGTCAATGCAGGGGGATGAATACTGAAGATGGAAGTCATAGGGGTGTTCAACCACGTCGATGAAGCCGGGGACCTGAGCTATATTCCCTGTTCCGGGGAACGGATCGACCTGCCCTGGTCGATAGACGTCACAGAAGCTGACGGTGGGATCGGCGGAATTCGCCCGGGCAATATCGTGAAAGAAGTCATCGCCCGGCTGCAGGTGTATCCCCAGCAGGCTGTCCTTCTTGGTGTTGTTATTGATGATGCAGTTGAGGATGGAGGGGGTCCCCTCCGCACCGACATAGATGCCTCCACCCCAGGCGCGGGCCGTGTCATAAGCTACAGTGCAGTTGATGATGCTCATCGAGGAATAACCGATATAGAACCCGCCGCCGAAGCAGTAGCTGTAGTTCATCGTTATCAGGCTATTCTGGAAGGTGGCGGTGGAGAACCAGCCGTATATACCGCCTCCATCTCCGTCAGCGCGATTGCGTAAGATCTCGCATTGGGAGACCGTCGGTGAACTGCCCTCGATGTAGATGGCCCCGCCGCAGTTTTCAGGCCATACACCGCGAGCCCAGCTCTGTTCGATGCGGCAGAAAACCAGCCGGCAATCACGGGCGGCGTTGATAAAACGGATCCCCTTCCAGCGCAGACTGTCAATATCGGGCTGCTCGGCGGTGAACACGATGGTATCTTCGCCGGTCCCGACCGCATGGAGCTCGCCGTTCACCACGAAGCTGTAAGGGCCGGTGAATACGACCCTCACCCCGGGATCGACAGCCAGATGCCTGCCGGTCGGGAGGATGATGTCGCCCATCACCCTCACCGGGCTGTCCTCCACACCCCAGACCGTATCCGTCTCTATGGGCCCGATGACATCCAGTGCCTCAGCCGGAGAGGCCAACATTAATAGGAACAGGGCCGCCAGGCCGGCTGCCGAACCCTTCAGGTCAAACGCCCCCTTCACGCCGGAACCCCGCAGGTTGTTGACTTGAAACCCATATATTGTATCCCCGTTTATCTCAGCAGGTTGCCGAGCATATATCCTATCGAGAAGCGGTGGACGCTCCCCAGCGTCCCCAACCCAGCCCAGGCGTAGTCGACATTGACCCCGGCCTGGGGTATCATCAGACCCGCCCCGAATGAGAAGCCATCGAGCTCAAACAGCGGGTACTCAATGAACGGGTCCTTCTGCTCATCCTCCTGGTAAGCCTCCCAGCTGTCGCGCTTCCAGCCGTTGACCCGCTTGCCCAACCGAAGGCATATCAGCCGCTTAACCCGTAACTCAGCCCCGAAGTGATATAGCTCGAGGTTGTCGTTGGGGTGTATGAATTCCATGGCGAGCAGCAGGTTGTAGGTCGGTCTGTCCAGCGCCAGCATCGACAGACCGAACTTAAAACTCATCGGCAGCGGGAACGGGGTGGAGACAAACTTCATATCGGGGCCGAAGTTCTGAATTACCATCCCGATGTTTATCCGCTTCCAGCCGGTGGTGTAGAAGGTTCCCACGTCCGCGCCCCAGCCGGAGGCGGTTTCGTCGGCCAGTTGTTCGTTCAGGTATTTGAAGGTCGCTCCGACCGAGAACTTGTCAGTCAGGCGCTGGCAGTAGCTGACCCCGGCGGCCAGATCGCTGGCAGTGAAGGTCCGCCCGGTGCCGTAAGGCATCCCCGGCGTGGTCTCGATCATATCGTCGGTGAACAGCGAGGTAATCTGAACCCCCACCACACCACTGGTTCGTGGCGTGGGCATCAACCCGCCGATATAAACGAACTTAAGGCCCGCCGGGTAGTCGATATAGCTGAAGGTCGCCTCCGGCCGGGTGAGCTGGATCATACCGCCCGGGTTATAGAACAGCGCCGAGGCGTCGTCGGCCACGGCCGTAAACGCCTCGCCCATACCGACGGCACGCGCCCCCACCCCCACCTTCAGGAACTGCAGACCGGCTGTTCCCACCTTTGCCTGGCAGAATGCGAGCGAAGGCAGCAGAGCAGAGGCAACCAAGACCGCAACCACTTTTAGCCGGTTCATCCAATTGACCTCATATTTTTAAGTCTCACGCAAAGATGCAAAGCCGCTGAGTGATGATAAGATCCGTGCTTACTGCAAAGCACTTAATACCCGTCATATCTTTTTTCTTCAAAATCTCTGCGCCTCTGCGCCTTTGCGTGAGTCCTATTATCTGATAATCACGAACTTGCCGATTTCATAATCGCCGCTGCCCCCGTTCTCGTCATACTTCTCGACTGTGAACAGATACATCCCCGAGACCACCAGCTGTTTGTTGCGGGAGTTCAGGTCCCAGGATTCCGCATAATCGGCGTTCCAGCCGATATTGTCGTCCCCTTCCACGTTGTGGGGGACTATGGCGACCAGGTCGCCGGCGACCGTATAGATCCGGATGAGACAGCGCTTCGGCAGGTTATAAAAATAGAGCCGCTGGTCGATCTGAGGGAAGTATTCCTTTTTACCCTGGTCGTCCGGCCTGCCCGATCCCTCCTCCCAGGCGAGGCCGCCATGCGGCACCGTGTAATCCACATAGGCCCGGTAAGGGTTGGGAACCACACCAACCTTCTTATGCTCGCCACCCGAAGGGGCAATGTAGAGGGCGTTGGCTATCTTGGCCGACTCCAGAGGCAGGGTGCCGGTCTTGTAGTCACCGTAGTCATAGGCGGTGACTGAGTAGTAGCGCGGAATCAGCGGGTGCGCATTCTCGATGATATAGTAGTAAGTGTAGTTTGTTGAATCGGTGAGGGTATCGACCACGATGTTTCTATAACCGTAGAACCCGATGTTATGCCCGACCGGCTTCCGGTAGAGAGGGACACCCAGGATCAGGGTGTCAGACGGCAACATACTGGAATCCGGCACCGGACGCGAAGCCAGCGAATCACTCTCGCTGTAGAGGCCCCAGTCAAAGCGGTCAAACTCGTCCAGAAAGGCAAAGTCCTTCTCGAGAAAGGTGTTGGATACGTAGACCCGGTAGCCCTCGAAGTCCAGTTCACGCGAGAAAGGGTCCTTGCCCAGGAGCGTATCTTCGGACGGGATCTGGTTCCAGGTCAGAACAATATGATCGGTCAGGTAATCCTCGTCGAAGACCATAACTGAATCGGGGCCGACCCTGACCACCCACGGCACAGTTATATATTTCAGACTGGGTGCGGGGGGGGGCGGCGGCCCCAGAAAGTCCGGGTGACCGTCGCCGAAGTCGAGCATATCGTTCAACCGGGTGTATTCGAGGTATTCCGGCCGCTCGAGTTCATCTTCAGCCAGCGAGAGGTGGCCGTCATTCTCACCCATGTCCGGTCCCGGATAGGTGTATTGAACCCGGATACCCCCCTCCCACCTGTAGGCGGGGTCGCCTATGGCCAGGGCGTAAAGCCCGTCCTCACCGACGTCCTCGCCGAACCAGCCGTCCCCGGTGTCGAGGATCCCGTCGCCTTCGCCGGGGTCGCCGGTATTAGGTATGCCGTCGTTACCCCAGTCATGGATAGGGGTGTCGGTCATCGGGTTGTCATAGACCCGGGCTGCCCAGTCAGAGTTGTAACGCAGACTGTTGAAATTGAACAGGGTAGGGTCGATGGTCTCGTTATCCGGCTGAGGACTGTTCCGGTCGTGGAAGTTATCACCTGCCACATAGCCGATGGTCATCGAGAACTTCTCGCCAGGGTTCAACCGGTAGATGCGGTTGCCTTGGTTGTCAAAACGATCGAATATCCCCAGCGGCCCCCAGGAGAGGAGGTAGCGGGTGTCGTAGCCGTTGGCAAGATTGCTCGTATATTCAGGGGGTGTATCGTCGGTCACCCCCGGGACCTTCCAGCTGTGAGAATCGATGGGGGCCTTGGTCCATCGGTCATAGAATATCTGCTTATGATCGGTGATATACTCAGGTTTGTCAACAAAAACCTGGTCGTAGTCGAACTCCCGGTTCGACAGAATAAAATACTTGCGTTCGTCTCCCATCGGCGTGCCGAAGGTGATGGTCCACCCCCCCGGAGCACCGTCATCCTCCCAGGACGGACCGAAGTCGAGGTCGGGATCGCCGTTGGAGATCCACCAGTTGAATGATGTGCGCAGCTTGGGGTTGGGAGCCCGAACCACCCGAACGCCGGTGACCGCCGGTGCGATGAAATCCGCCCCGGAGGCAACCTTGTTGGGACGACCGTCGTTGTCGGCTATCCAGGCGGTGTTAATGACCGACGAGTCGGTCAGACCGTCCGGGCGCTCGTAGTAGAACCACTTCTGGAAGCCGCAGATGTCGTCGGTGTGACGCTCGGTGTTACCCTTGACCCCCACGTCGGCATCCACGTAAAGCCCCACGTAGAGGTTCTTCAGGTAGTTGCCGGCGATGTTCTCGATCTCCCAGTCTATAATAATGAAGTTCTGGGCGTAGTTGTAGGTCCAGGCGTAGGACTTCTGGATGATCTTGATGCCGAGCGGGACGTGAGGGCCGTCCATAGGATCGGTATTCACATAGAAGCTCTCCGTGAGGGTATCAGCGTAAGAGCAGACGAAGTCCTGCTCCGAGACGGCCGAATCCTGAAAGGCCGCGATCGGGTTGCCGAGACAGTCGAACTGCAGCGGCAGGGTGGAGCGCTCGATTATGCCGTTCTGCTGGCTGTTGGTCGCGCCCTCGCCTGGCCAGAACTCGTGGGTGGTAAGCCAGCCGTCCATACCGACGGAGACCCGGGGGTATTCATAGCCCTCAGCCCGAATGAGGGCTCCCAGCCATAGCGACCCCATAAACAGATACTGGACGTTCGACCCCCCCGGATACTCACACTGAGGCGCCCATTCACCCGGCCGACACGGGTCATCCATGGCGTCACTGCGGTTCTCGCCGCTGTTGCCGAAATAGCCCCAGTTGGTGATGTTCATCCAGATGTTCGACCGGCGATGAACCCGGTTCATCCGGTTTATCTGTGAGACGGCGATGCGCTGAGGTCCCTTCCTCAGGCCCTCACCCTCGGAAGGAACGTCAAGGGCAGCATTGGAATCCACCGGCAGGGTCCAGGCGAACACAATCAGCCAGAGGATGAGGCGCCCTGCCCCATGTCTTTTATTATCAGTTTTAGTGCCTGCTGTCACGTTTCACCTGCACAGTTGCTCGCTTGGTCGGTTCGGTTGAAAGTCGGCCTCGCCCGATCGAAGCTCACCCACTCCACGGCCCCCCGTAAGCCCCCATATCGTTACGGGAACCATCAGTGTCGTTATAGGCTGGACCCGGATCGCCGGCATTGATACAGGGCGAGCCTTCCCTCAGATGGAAGTCACCGCCGGTGGGACCCAAGAACTGAGGGTCCTCCATCAGGTTGGTATCCTGGTCATAGACGGTGGAGTCGGCAGAGATCGCGCCGGCCGGATGGCCCCAGAAGCCGTTATATTCGATGACCGGCTGCGATGTCCACCTGGCGATGACCCCAATCCCGCCGCGTTCTTCGGTGCCGTTGCAGTAGAAGATGTTGTTGCGAACATCGGGAGAGGAGTTGTTGAAACAGTAGAGCCCGAAATATCCGTTATAGGCGATGGTGTTATTGATGATGATGGCGTGAGACAGGTTCTCGAGACGGATCCCGTTTGTCCTCACACCATCGATGATGTTGTTAGTGATCACCGGCCGCGAGTATTCCCTGGCCAGGATCCCGTATCCTTCGCCGCCTCTGATTATATTC
>MWJR01000103.1 GCA_002127415.1 Calditrichaeota bacterium AABM5.125.24 | reverse complement strand
GGCGCGTGGCGCGGCTGGTCGGGCTGAAGCTGAAGGAGTTGGCGTGTGGCAGGCAGATGGTGGTTATCACCCACCTGCCGCAGATCGCCGGGCTGGCTGATCGTCACCTGCGGGTTTCCAAGCGACCGGGTGAGTGGGGGATGGAGAGCGAGATCAGAGAGATAAAAGGGGAGCAGCGGATCAGGGAGCTGGCTTCGTTGTTATCAGACGGCGCCATCACCGGAGCTGCGCTTGAACAGGCAAGACGACTGACTCGACCGAGTAAGAGTGAACAGTAAAATTATCGGATTCTGCGTTAACTGCTCAACAAAGAGTTCACAAATATAATGTGATATAATGGATCGATTTGCAATCGAAGGCGGGCGGCCGCTGGAGGGGAAGATATCCGGATCCGGGTCGAAGAACGCCACCCTGCCGCTTATGGCCGCATCACTGCTGACCCAGGGGGTCACCGTCATCAGGAATGTGCCTGAGCTGCAGGATATTCGCACGATGGCGATGGTTCTGCGGGTCATCGGGGCTGACATCATCCTCGAGAACGGGACCCTGAACATCGACACCTCCCGCTGTAACTTCTGGGAGGCGCCCTACGAGCTGGTTCGGAAGATGCGGGCATCGTTTTACGTGTTGGGGCCGCTGATAGCCCGTTTCGGCAAGGCGCGTGTGAGCCTTCCGGGGGGGTGTGCGCTGGGGCCGAGGCCGGTCGATCTGCACCTGAAGGGATTGCAGCAGCTCGGATGTGATATATCGATAGATTCCGGCTATGTGGTGGCGAAAGCCAGGAAGCTCAAAGGTTCCGAAATCCGCCTGGATATAGCCAGCGTCGGCGCCACCGGCAACCTGATGATGGCTGCGCTGGCCGCAAACGGCGTCACCCTGATAGACAACGCGGCCTGCGAGCCGGAGATTGTGGATCTGGCATCTATGCTGTGTGCTATGGGTGCTGAGATACGCGGCGCCGGCACTCCGCAGGTGGAGGTGGTCGGTCCTGCCTATCTGAACCCGGTTGAGTGGACGGTTATTCCCGACCGGATCGAGACCGCGACCCTGCTGATGGCCGGTGCAGTCACCGGAGGGCGGATCAGACTGACCGGCTGTCGGTCCGACCACCTGACGATTTTTCTGGATAAGATCAAGGAGGCCGGTGCAGATGTCAAGGTGGAGGACTCCAGCGTTACGATAGATATGCACGGGAGAAAACTGGGAGCGGTCGATGTGACCACCGCTGTTTATCCGGGTTTTCCTACCGACCTGCAGCCGCCATGGACGGCGCTTATGAGCCTGGCCGAAGGAGATACGGTGATAACGGACAGCATCTACCCTGAGCGGTTCACCCATGTTCCCGAGCTGGTGAGATTGGGGGCCCGGATCCACAAGAAGGTCAACAGCGCTTACATTAAGGGTGTCGATCACCTGACCGGTGCGGAGGTGATGTGCTCGGATATCCGTGCCGCCGCCAGCCTTATCCTTGCGACTCTTGCCGCCGAAGGACGGTCGAATCTCATGCGGGTGTATCATCTCGACCGGGGCTACGAACGGATAGAGGAGAAGCTTGCTGCGCTCGGAGCCAAGATCCAGCGGATAAGTGAATGAGCCTTAATGGGTGGGATGTTCACTGAACATATATTGCTAAAGGACGGGGGCGTCCTCCAGCGGGATTTGGGAATTTTCAGATAGACAACAATACAATGGGGATAATAGAGGGGGCCGTTATAAGAAACCGGCCAGCAATCCCCGCCTTCGCGGGGACAGGGCTGTCCGGGCCACCCACCCTCTACTTACGGCGGATAGCTGTTCGCTCCACCCTGTTATATACCCTTGAGAAGCTGCAGCCCGATTTTTTTCACCTCATATACAACTCGCCCTTGAAATCCAGTAATAACATTACTTATATTGTAATATAGCGGTTGTTATAAATCGATCACTTATTTACAGGTGAAGACGAAATGAAGAGAGCAATCTGGATTACGACCTTATGCCTGACCGCTCTGTGGGTCGGGTGCGAGGACGATTCGACCGGTCCTGGCGGTCTCAGACCCATCCCCATCGCACCGGCGGAGCTGCGCGCGGTAACAGTGGAGGATACAGCGGTGCTCCTAACCTGGATGGACAGGTCAACCACCGAGTTGGGGTTCCAGGTCTTTGAAAGAGTGGGGGATGACACGGAGTTCACATTGGTGGATACCGTTGGATACGACTCTACTGCTATTCTGCTGTCCGAGAGGTCCGGGGATGTGAGTTATACCTACCGCATTCGGGCATTCAACAGCTACGGCGCTTCGGACTGGTCTAATGTGACACTGGTGTTGGATCCCGCTATGCTGATGATGGTGGAGGCTCCAGCGGGCTCCCATGGCAACTATACCGGTATCGCAATCAGCCCTGACAGTCGTTTCCTGGCGGCGGGAACTAATATGAAGAACCTGTATGTCTGGGAGCTCGAGACCGGAAGCCTGCTTCAAACTCTGGAGGGGCAGACTGGCTTGAGTTTGGTTGCGTTCAGTCCGGACGGATACTATCTGGCTTCAAGCGGGGGGCTCGGCGAGCCGATCTCCATCTGGTCCGTGCCGTATGGGGAGCACAAGATAACCATCGAACTTGATGAACAGGACCGGTTGTATTCTCTGGCTTTCCATCCCGACGGGCGCATATTAGCGGCAGCGGTGGAAGACTCGGCCTCTCGGGCCGGTAACACCGGGACGATGGTCAAGCTGTGGGAGTATGAAAACGGGCTGTTGATTAAGGAGATACGGGGGTTGAATCAACTGGCCCGGTCGCTGGAATTCAGCCCGGATGGGCGCTATATGGCTGCGGGATTGGCCGACAGCACGGTAAAGATATGGCACGACTACATCCTTCAGAATCCACTGACCGAGCACAGCCGGGGTGTCAGTGCGGTCAGTTTCAGTCCGGATAGCCGCAAGCTGGCCTCGGCGGCTTCCGACAGCACCATCAGGGTGTGGAACGTTGATGACAGCCGACTGCTGCTGACTATACAGGAGGATGTGGCAGACCTGAGATCGGTCGATTTCAGCCCGGACGGTCTCTACCTGGCCTCCGGGAACGCTATGTTTGCCGCCAAGATCTGGAACTCGACCACCGGCGAGCTGTTGAACGAACTTGAAACCGTGATGGCAGGTGCTGGGGATCTGGTGGTTTGCAGTTCGGACGGAAATTACCTTGCCACCGCTGCATTCGATGGCATAAGGCTGTGGAGACCCTTCCGGTAGTGTCATTGCGGGTGAAGTGGAAGCCTCACCAGTAATGTCATTGCGAGCGAAGTGAAGCAATCTTTGGGAATTGTGGTGTCAGACGTCCTCGCCCGACACTATAAGCGGGTTAACCGTCAGATGGTGGGTGGCCCGGGATCCCGGATTAAATCCGGGATGCAAAACCGGGTTCAAACAGCACCCCCCTTTTATCCCCCCCTGCAATAGCAGGGGGGGGCATTGGTTCGCAACCCTCCCTGTAAATTCCTTATGACTCCTTCGGACCCGCCATAATTATGGTCAGCGCCAGGGATAGCAGCACATTCTCGGGGCCCTCACTGCGGGATGTCAACGCAATAGGGATAGGTGGGCCGACGACGGTGCTGGCTGATTGAGCCCCGCAAAGAGTTATCATTGACTTGAACAGTGCATTCCCGATGTGGATGTTATTGACCACCAGAATATCCGCCTGGCCCGCCACCTCACTCTTCATCTTTTTCTTGATCACCGCATCTGGATTGATGGCAAGGTCCAGCGACAGCGGCCCATCCACCAACACCCCTTCCGGGAACTGCCCGCGTTCGCTCATCTTGGCAATCACCGCCTCCTCCAGTGAGACCGGCAGGCCGGGAGTCACCGCTTCCGCCGCTGCCAGCAGTGCCACCTTTGGCTGCGTCACCCCCAGGAGAGCCGCGAATTTGGTGGCATTCTGTATGATGCGGAGCTTGCCGGGCAGGTCGGTATTTACCACCAGTGCACAGTCGGTCAGGAATAACAATCTATTGATTCCATCGACCTCCAGAACAGCGACGTTGCTCCAGAAATCGTCCGGTTGAAGCAACTCCATCTTCTTGTCGAGCAGGGCGCGGAAGAAGTCGCGCACCAGCAGTTTGCCTCGTTTCAGTATATCGGCCCCGCCTGATGTTACCAGCCGGGCTGCCTTCTGAGTGGCCTGGATGTGGTCCTTTTCCTCGATGATTTGCCAGCTTTGTGGCGTCAGATCGAGCTGCTCCAGCGCCTCCTCGATGTGCCGCCTGTGACCGACCAGGATCGGTTCGATCAGATTTCGCTCTTGTCCTAACCTGAGACCGTCCAGGTTCATAACGTCCTGTCCGACCGCCACAGCCACGCGGTAGGGGCCGTATTTTCTGGTCAGCTCCTCGGCCGCTGCGAACATCTCTTTCATCGACCGGATCGGGTGGTCGATATTGAAACGCCATTTCACCTGCATCACCCGGCTCGGATATAGTGTGAAACTACTACGGCCAGCGCGATTGAGGCCAGCTTGTTGAAGGAGTCGTCGGCACGGGAGACCAGACTTATCGGCACTTTGGCTCCTACTATCACTCCACCAAAAGCAGCCCCCGCAAACTGAACCAGCGACTTGGCCAGGATGTTACCCTCCTCAATCGACCCGGTCATAACAATGTCGGCCTGGCCGGCAACCGGGCTGACGATCCCCTCATATTCGACGGCGGGTGCCCAGATTGCGGTGTCGAAGCTCATCGGGCCGTCGATCTCGCAGGATTTGATCTGCCCCCGCTGGGCCATCTTTGACAGCGCCGCCGCCTCGAAAGTCTCCGGAAAGTCCGGCACTATGTAATCTATTGTAGTTGTAACCGCAACCTTGGGAACCTCGATGCCGAGTGCCCAGTCAACCAGGACTGCGTTGCGGATTATCTCCACCTTCTGTTCGAAGCTGGGACTGACTACCATACCCCCGTCGGTAACGGCCAGGAGCTTCGGGTATCGTTTGGGTGACAGGATGGCCGTGTGTGAGAGCAGTCCCTTGCGGCGCAGACCGTATTTCTGTTTAAGCACGTTCTTGAGCAATTTGGAGGTGGTGATATTTCCCTTCATAATGATGTCAGCCTTGCCCCCGTAGACTGCCGCCGCGAGCGCTTCTGTTGTCTCGTCATCATCGCTTGTATTAACCACCTTGAAATCTCTCGGATTGGTATTGTGCTGCTCCAATAGCGGCAAGATCCGTTCAGCGTCGCCGAATAACAGCGCCTCGGCGATACCCTCATTTCGGGCCCTCACCACAGCCTCGATTACGGCCTCATCGTTGGCACCTGCCACCGCCACCCGGTGAGGTTCTCCTGCACCGCTGATCTCTCGAGCCCGATGGATGAGGTCGTCAAACGTGCGGATTAGGGGTATTTCACGTTTGCGTGAGTTCAATTTTCTTCTTACTTGAGTTGCTGTAGTCTGCTGGCAGATGCCCCGTCTGCCGGCTTCAACTGTTGCTTCCTGAGGGTTTTAATGAAGCGGGATTTGGATACAGCGACATAAGACGCGCACGAGGCGCTATGCCACGAAATCGTCAAGGTAGCCTGTAGTTTAGCCCCTTGTGGGCGTCAAATACGCTCAATAGCTAATGTCGCTATGCATAAATGATCCTCACCCTTATATGAAAGATACGAAATATTCCGAGTTATTAGCAATGGTGGCTCAGGTATTCCGCCTTTGATTAACTATGAGGCTTGTTAAATTTGCTGTCAGGTCTTATCTTTTTAAGGGTCTATACTGCTGAGAGCGGGTGATAACCTTATGAAATCTTTGGTTCAATTCAATCCACTGGAAGACGGGGGCGTCTGTCGGCGGATAAAATTATGAGGTTGGAAAGATATTAAAGTCGTGCGATATGTTCTTACAGCGGCGGACAGGGATGTCCGCCCCACCAAACATTGAATAAGGCGCTGATGTTTCACAGGCGGTTATACATAGGGCTGTTCACGCTCAGCTTCTCGCTGCTGCTGTTTGAGCTGACCCTGATCCGCGTCTATTCGGCTACGCTGTTCTACCATTTCGCCTTTATGGCGATCTCGGTGGCAATGTTGGGTCTGGCGGCGGCCGGACTGACGGTGCACCTGTATCCGGGTTATTTCCTGCCGGAGCGGCTGGATCGCTGGACGAGGCGATGGAGCGCCGTCTATGCGGTGTCTGTGATGGTTGTGTTGTGGATTGTGTTCCGTATTCCGGTCAATGCCTACCTGCCGCCCAATCAGATCGCCTGGAAGCTGACGGCTATCTATCTCCTGTCAGCCGTGCCGTTCTATTCGGCCGGGCTGGTGTTCAGCGGTCTGTTTGCGGCGCTGCCGCACCGGATCGGGGGGTTATATGCCTGGGATCTGGTGGGGGCTGGATTGGGGGCCCTGGGGATAATCCTGCTGATGAACCTGACCGGAGGTGAGTCGGCGGTCTTCTATATCGCCGCCTGCGGCTTCCTGGCAGCCGGCATCTTCGCTGCACCGGGACACAGGACGCTCCCGATAGTCCTGGCTGCAATCGTGGTGGTGATGGGGCTTTCGAACCCCTCGGTCGGATGGCTGCGCATCCTTTACAGCAAGGGTATGTCGCTGCGAGCCCTCGAGGTCCACTATAACCGGTGGAACTCGTTCTCGCGGGTTATGGCCATCCCGTTTCGTCCCGGAACCGATGCGGTCTATACCTGGTGCCCTTCGCCCAACTATCCGCTCCCGATTATGGAGCATATGAGCCTTATGATCGACGACGGCGCAGCCACACCGGTGCTGC
This sequence comes from Calditrichaeota bacterium AABM5.125.24, assembly GCA_002127415.1. Lineage (GTDB taxonomy): Bacteria > Electryoneota > AABM5-125-24 > Hatepunaeales > Hatepunaeaceae > AABM5-125-24. The sequence goes on along the minus strand of MWJR01000103.1, from coordinate 3,278 downwards.
CTTTCGACGGGGAGAACCTCGACAGAATAGACTACCTGAAATACGACCTGACCTCCTTCGGTCACCGGCTGAGAGGGAATGGTGAGACTCTCATCATCGGCTCCGGCGGGGGAAGGGACGTCCTGACTGCCCTGTTGTTCGGTGCTGAGCGGATCGATGCCGTGGATGTCAATCCGCTCATCTTCGAGGCTATGGACGGGCCGCTGGCCAAATTCGCCGGTGACCTATACCATCACCCCAGAGTCAAGGGTATTGTGGCCGAGGGCCGGGCTTACGCCCGTCGTCATCCGGGGCAGTATGACCATATCCAGATTGCGATGATAGACACCTGGGCCGCCACCACCGCCGGAGCATACAGCCTGAGCGAGAACTCCCTTTACACTGTTGAGGCCTTTGAGGATTACCTGCGCGGTCTGAAGCCGGGCGGCATCATCAGCCTCACCCGTTTCTTCTTCTATCCGCCCCGTCAAGCCCTGCGCCTGGTATCGATATATCTCGAGGCGGCCGAGCGGCTCGGTGTCGCTAACCCGGACAGCTGCATCCTGGTTGGCAAATACGAGACTCTGTCCACCCTGTTGTTCAAACGCGAGCCTTTCACACCTGCGGAGATCCAGCAGTTCAAAGAGGACCTGAATGACCTCGGGTTTTACCTGGTCTATGCGCCGGACGAGCGACCCGACCGGATCTTTATGCAGTTGGTTGAAATCGATGACAGGGATATCTTTTACCGCAAGTATCCCTTTGCCGTCAACCCTCCCGATGACGACCGGCCGTTCTTCTTCAATATGCTGAAGATGAGGGACTTCATGCGGGTGTTTGAGATTCGAGAAGGGCAGCGGTTCAACTACTATGCCACCTACACCCTGATGGTGGTGCTGCTGCTGTCGGTGGCTGCTACCCTGGTGGTGCTGGTTCTGCCGGTGGTGCTGCGAGGGATCGGCTCCGGCAGGTTTCAGGGGAGATGGGGACTGCTGTTCTATTTCGTCGGGATCGGTCTGGCATATATTATGGTGGAGGTGGTTCTGCTGCAGCGGTTCGTGCTTCTGCTCGAACATCCCGCCTACGCCGCCAGCGGGGTGGTGGCCGGGATGCTGGTCTCAAGCGGCATCGGGAGTATGATCTGGGGGAGGAGCTCGCATACATCACGCCGTCTGCTTCTGAATATCGGCTTCGGCGTTATCGGTGCGGGGCTGCTGTTTCACGCGCTTCTCGGAGGGGCGGTGATCCAACAGCTCATCCACCTGCCTGTGGGGTTGAAGGCGATGGCTGCGGCGGTGATGGTGGTGCCGCTGGGGATGGCGATGGGGATACCTCTGCCGGTCGGTGTGACGGTTGCAGGGGGTCGGGGCGAGGGGACCGTGGCCTGGTGCTGGGCGCTCAACGGAGCCGCCGCCGTGGTGGCCTCGTCCCTGGCGGTGGCGCTGGCGATGGCATACGGCTTTGCTTCAGTTCTGGCTGCGGGTCTGGTGTGCTATGTTATAGCCTACAGCCTGATGATGGGCGTGGTGCTGAAGAGAGGGGGACTTCCGGTGCTCGATGGATGAGCCATCGGTTGATACAGTCAGGTCACGCCATTCGCCAGATGGAGGATGGCAAGACCTGTGGGGACTCAAAAAGGGTTCAGGGCGTTGCAACAGACGTTATAGATTATTAAATTAACGTAATTTATACAAAGTTCCGTTCAGCCTGAAATTTAAGGGTTATTAATGACCCATACCGTCCATTTGAAGGCTTGAATCCAACCGATAGGAAGACCTGATGGTCAGTTTTATACCGGTTCTTCTTCTGATCGTGATAGTGGCCGGGTTGGCTGCGGTGATGCTGGCTATGACCACCTGGCTCGGCCCCAAACGGACCAATCCGGACAAGGAGCTTCCCTTTGAGACCGGCAACCTGCCTACGCCGGGTGGAGCCCACGAGCGCTTCCCGATTCACTTCTACCTGGTGGCCATCCTGTTCGTGGTGTTCGACGTGGAGATCGCCTTCCTCTATCCGTGGGCGGTGCAGTTCCGTCAACTCGGTATGTTCGGCCTGATCGAGATGCTGGTCTTTCTGTTCATCCTGATGGTAGGTTGGCTATACATCATCCGGCGGGGGGTGATAGGATGGCGGTGAAACTGAAGGCGGGCAGCTCCAACGATGTGAACCGCGCCGAGGAGGTTCAGAACGCGCTCGATAGGGTCCTGGGCTGGGGCAGGAAGTATTCGATATTTATGTATCCCTTCGTGACCGCCTGCTGCGGGATGGAGTATATGTCGGTGGCTTCGGCGCACTACGATCTGGATCGGTTCGGGGCCGGACTGCCGCGCTTCAGCCCGCGTCAGGCGGATGTGTTGATCGTGGTCGGCACCATTAACCATAAGGTTTCCCCAATCCTGCGGCGGATATACGACCAGATGTGTGAACCGAAGTGGGTGATTGCCTTCGGAGCCTGCGCCTCGGTTGGGGGACCCTATGACAACTACTCCGTGCTGCAGGGGATAGACCGCATAGTGCCCGTCGATATCTACCTCCCCGGCTGCCCGCCGCGCCCGGAAGTGGTGCTGGATGGGCTGATTAAACTGCAACAGAAGATCCAGGACCAGAAGCACGACCTGTTTTGATTTGGGATTGCGGATTGCGGAATGTTAAAATGGTAGGGTGGGACTCCGTGCCCGCCAACAACCCGTCAACACATAGATGCTATGACGCCAGAAGAACTTACCGACAGAATATCCTCGGCTTTTCCTGACTACGGCATCACCTGCCAGGTCGATAAGGGTCATGCAGTAGCGGTTGTTCCGATCGACAGGCTGATCGAGCTGTTAGGGGCGCTCAAGGGGGAGTCCGAATTCGGCTTCGATATGCTGATGGACCTGACCGCGGTGGACTGGATGGAGCGGGCGCCGCGCTTCGACCTGGTCTATCACCTGTATTCGGTCGGGCACAACCACCGGCTGCGGATAAAGGTCGGGGTGGAAGATGGCTCGCCAGTGCCGACGGCGACCAGGCTGTGGCATATCGCCGACTGGTTCGAGCGGGAGTTGTGGGATTTATACGGCATCAAGTTCTCCGGTCATCCGAACCTGAAGCGACTGCTGTTATACGAGGAGTTCAAGGGTCATCCGCTGCGTAAGGACTACCCCTATGACAGGCGTCAGCCGCTGCTGGAGGAGACCTGGCCGGTGCGGGACCGGCAGGCGAGAATGCCGGAGGGGGAGAAGATACACAGGCCGTGACAATTGCGGAATGCGGATTGCGGATTGCGGAATATCCCCCCTTCTATTGAAGAGCCTGCC
>MWJR01000204.1 GCA_002127415.1 Calditrichaeota bacterium AABM5.125.24 | reverse complement strand
GGTATGAAGGGGATATCGAGCTTGAGCCGTCCCTTGCTGCGGTCAACCAGGACCAGAAGCGCTCCAACCCGGGCCCTCATCTGCTCGACACACCGGATTGCCTCGGTGACTGAGCCGCCCAGGTTAACCACATCGTCGGTGATCCACACCTCTTCACCCGGATCAAGATGGAAGCCGCGCCTCAGCTCCATCCGACCGTCGATCTTCTCGGTGAAGTAGGCCAGACAGCCGATCTGACGGGCAACCTCGAAGGCCATCAGCGCACCGCCGGTCAGAGGCCCGATCACCACGCGTGGGTGAGGCTTCGGCGCGCGAGCAACCAGCTCAGCGCAGAGCCTCGACGTTATCATCGGGTTTTCCAGGGCCCTGAACTTCTCGATGTAGACCGCACCGTGAAGCCCGCCGGCATACAGGAAGTGACCTTTCAGAAAGGCCCCGGCATCACGCAGAAGCCTTTCAACCTCCTTTTCTATCATCAGCTTTCCCCTTCTTCTCAATTCGATATCGTTGCTGGTATCGGATATTGTGAACGATTATAGCCTCCTGGAGTGTCGCCGACAGACTCTGATACCGGCAGACAATCCAGGTGCGGGTCGGATCACGCGGGGCCGGCCCCAGCTTCAGCACCTGAGCCAGCTGTTCTAAAACGCTGATCTCTTTGGTGAGGGTGAAGGTGATCTGGATGATGTCACCCGGCCTGATGTTGTATGCCTGACTGTTCGCTATGGAAAACTTCACTCCACCGGCTGAAACATCGAGGACTACCCCTCGTCTGAAATCACCGATGATCTTCCCCTCCGGACCTGTAGTGCGATGGAAGATGATACGGGACGGGACGGAGAGCCTGAGGTGTTCCCTTCGCTGACGCCGCCGGATCCGCTCAATCTCCTGGGGAAGTTCCAGTAAAAGAACAGGAAGCCCTTCAAAGGTAGACTCCTCCAGCACACGGGTCGAAAACCGATACATAGAATCCCACCGACGATACTGCAGTTCCACCTGTCTACCTACAGTCTCTGGAAACAGTCGGCGGTCGATAATCGGTCGGTCGATGACAATCCCTTTCGGGGTTATGTCCTGCACCCGGACATTAAAGATCGAGATGTTGTCACCTTCGGCAACCCGAAGCTCAGCCCGATCACGAACCCGCATCAACTCGAGAATTGTCATTATTCAGTTGTCAGTTGTCAGTTATCAGTTGTCAGTTGTCAGTTTTCAGTTGTCAGTTTTCAGTTAAGAACTCTCAACTAATCGTAGCGTTGGTTACGATCTGAGTTGATCCAGAAGCCGCCGGGCGGCATCCCGCGCAGCTCGCTTGAAATCATCGCCGCTTGAGGCGTAGATGATGCTGCGCGAAGCGTTTACCAGCGCCGGAGCGGGATAGCTCTTCAGAGCCTCTTTGAGGGCGGCCACGCCCCCCCCCTGAGCACCGACCCCGGGGATGAGAAGCGGCAGATCCTCCGCCTGTGGCAGGATTTCAGGCCATATCTCCGGTCGGGTGGCACCCACGACCAGGCCGACGTTGCCCAGCCTATTCAGTCCCCTGGCCAGACGGATAACGTGACTGTAAATCGGTTCCCCCTCGGAGATCAGTTGCTGAAGGTCCGAACCGCCCGGGTTCGAGGTCAGGGCCAGGATAAACGCCCCCTTGTCCTGACGCTGCAGGAACGGATCCAGCGCATCTGATCCGAGGTAGGGATTGACCGTCGCCGCATCGCTGCCCAGGCCATCGAAAAGGGCCGCTGCATAGGCCTTGGCTGTTGAGCCTATATCGCCCCGCTTACCGTCAGCAATGACAACCTTCCCCTCCGGCACAGCCCGGATGGTCTCTTCAAGCTGACGCCACCCCGCCGCACCAAACAGCTCGTAAAAGGCCAGATTCGGTTTATAAGCCGACGCATACTCACTGGTGGCCTCGATGATCTCAAGATTGAAAGAGAGCAGCGGTTCACTGGATTGCCGCAACTTCTCAGGCAGCCGCTCGAGGAGAGGGTCGAGCCCGACGCAGAGTCCCGGGCCGTCTCCTGTGGCGGCTTTCAACCTGGCACTGAAGGTCAAGGTTCCTTTCGCTTCCAAAGCAATGCTTTCCACGTTTGTAACCTGCAAGATTCCTTCCTATCATCTTAAGAAATTTACGGCGTGAAATCAACCTGAATTGGAAGGTTCGACAACGAATCACTGTTGAGGGGCTAATGGGTGTCTGATCATCATCCGACCCCCGCCACCGGCTTGCATTTATAGATGATTTTACGTATACTCAAACCGTTCCAATATGAAGCCCGACATACTGAACCGGAACAATCTCTATAGATAGGTCTATGGATAACATATATATTGAACTAACCCTCACCTCCTGCCTGCTTAGCCTATGTAAGGTGCGGATGGCGGCTGTATTGCATCAAACCGGAGCCCGGGATTTATGAACTATGAAGTTGATCGTTCGTCGTTCAGGAACAGGTATCCGGAGATAGCAAATCCTGAGATCCGTCGTCAGATGGGCCAGGAGCTTCGTTCCACCAGGGAATTTCAGAACCTCACCATCGAGCAGGTCAGAGCCGCCACCAAGATTAACACCCATTATCTTGAAAACCTCGAACAGGGTAACTGGTCCTTTCTGCCGCCGACATATGTAAAGCTCTTCATAAAGGCTTACGCTGAGGCGGTCGGCCTGATGTCCGAGGAGCTGACCGGGCGTCTGGATGAGCTGTTCAAATCTGCCCTGACTATCCCGCAGTTCCCGAAGGTTCATCCGGTGCAGAGCGGGGGTCTTGCCGAAGTGGGTGCGGAAAATCCGCCCGGGATACTGGTCTGGGCAGAGCGCAACCGGTCGATGCTCTTCTACGGCCTCCTGACCCTGGTAATTATCATTCTCATCATTGTTTACCTCGCCCGTCCAACCCAACCACCCATATCGCTTGATGAAAAAGGGGAACAAATCGAGGAATCGGCCATCCCTGAACCGCGGGAAGATACGACCCTCTTCGTCGGTGTGTCGGAACCTCAGGTTGAACCCGAACCTCCTCTCAGGGAAACGCTTGACCTGAAGATTATTGCCAATGACACCTGCTACCTGAAGATCGAACACGCTGACAGCCTCATCTATGAACGAACCCTCTGGCCCGGCAACCGTCTGGAGCGGGAGCTGCCGGCACCGATCAAACTCTCACTGGGTAATGCGCCCGGCGTCAGGATTATAGTGGACGGTGATACCATGTCGCTTCCATCGCGACGAAGAGTGCGGGCTCTAAGACTCGGATCCGGCGGGGTAACAGAATGAAAACCATTGCTAACCTGGAAACGATTCATTAAGTCTATTGGCTCTCCATTTGAAAGTGCCGCCTAAGCGTCCTCACGTGATGGTAGAACGGTGTCGCCTGAGGACACGTGACACCACATTGAATTGCCAACGAATGTCCATTGTCATTGCGAGCGAAGCGAAGCAATCTCTTCTTATTGTATAATGTCTTGAGCCAGTAACTGTCGAATTACAGGCATCACAATGACACCTTGGAGAGACCGTCAACCGCGGAGAGTTGACGGCTTTTTTTCGCCGTTTAACGCTCCCATCCCTGACCTTCGGGCAGAGGCCGCCGTCTGTCCGCTCCAATCGTCAGAAGCCCCCATCAACTTAAGCGGGGGTTTGACTGCCGATGAACTTCTTATTAACTTGGTGTATTAAACTTACAGTTATCCCAGCAACCCGGCCGGGTGATAAAAGCCTCGCCGGGATCAATAGTTGAACCTTGTAAAAACCCGAAATCCAGGCCTATGACTATGAAAGCCCGAACCGCTCCTGAAGCCGCGACTGCAGAGACACCTTCAGATGTTGACGGTCTCGACCACGTGAGGCGCGACCGGCTGAAGAAGCTGAGCCGTATTCGTGAGCTGGGCATCGATCCATACCCATACAGCTACCATAAAACGCATACAGTCGGCGATGTTCTGGAGCGGTTCGATCAACTTAAAGACGCCCAAAAGAAAGTGCGTCTGGCGGGACGGTTGATGTCTCTGCGCCTGATGGGCAAGGCTGCATTTGCTCATCTGCAGGATGAGGATAAGCGGCTGCAGATATATGTCCGGCGGGATGTGATCGGCGAGCCCGGCTGGAGTCTCTTCCTGCTGCTGGATATAGGAGATATCGTCGGCGTGGCGGGTCTTCTGTTTAAGACCCGCACGGAGGAGCGCACCCTGGAGGTGGCTGAGCTGCAACTGCTGACCAAGAATCTGCGGCCACTGCCTGCTGTTAAAGAGAAGGACGACAAGACCTGGTATGGTTGGGATGCACAGGAGGAACGTTACAGGAACAGGACGATCGATCTTATTCTTAATTCTAATTCACGAAAGATGTTACTTCGACGCAGCAGACTGGTAAGTTTCATTCGGAATTTCCTGGATGAGAGAGGTTATGTCGAAGTTGAAACGCCCATCCTGCAACCCATTTATGGTGGAGCGAATGCGCGTCCCTTTACCACCTATCACCACACTTACGATCGCGAACTGTACCTGAGAATTGCCGATGAACTATACCTCAAGCGTCTGATAGCAGGCGGCATACCACGGGTTTACGAAATCGGTAAAGACTTCCGCAACGAGGGGATCGACCGCTTCCATTCCCCTGAGTTCACAATGCTTGAATGTTATCATGCCTATGAAAACTACGATTATTACATGGACTTACTCGAAGAACTACTGAGTTTGCTCGCGAAAGATCCGTCAATTTCTGCAACTAAACGATGGGAAGAACGGCAGATAGACATGTCTCCACCATATGAGCGGATAACCATGGCTCAACTTATCCGGGAGCATAGCAGAATTGATATAACGAACCGCGACAGAAATGAACTCGCTTTGGAAATTAAGAAAAAACTCAAGAGAGTTGAACCTCACTGGGGCATCGGTAAACTAATAGATGAACTCTTTACTAAAGAGGTTGAGCCAAAACTGATCCAGCCGACTTTTGTCAAAGACTATCCAGTGGAAACCTCACCTCTGGCAAAGCGTCATCCGGACAATCCGGCGCTGGTAGAGCGGTTTGAGTTATTTGTCGGCGGCGGGGAGATCGCAAACGCTTTCAGCGAATTAAACGATCCCATCGACCAATTGAGAAGATTTGAGGACTTGTTAAAGCTACGCGAACAGGGCGATGAGGAAGCGCCACCTATAGATAGAGACTTCATAGAGGCACTTGAGATCGGCATGCCTCCAACGGCAGGACTCGGCATAGGCATCGACAGATTAGCAATGCTTCTAACTGGTGGCTCCTCTATCAGAGAGGTCACGATGTTCCCCGTGCTCAAACCAAAGGAGTAACCTCAAGTCCGTATGAGCTACGAGCTGTTCATCGCCGAGCGGTATCTCCGCTCCAAGCGGCACACCCGCTTCATCTCGCTCATCACCTACATCTCAGCCGGCGGGGTGATGATAGGCGTGGCGGCGCTGGTGATAGTGCTTTCGGTGATGAACGGCTTCGAGTCCGAGGTGCGCGACCGGATTATCGGGGCCGATGCCCACATCAAGGTGACCAGCTTCCACGAAGAGCCGCTGCTCGATTACCCGGCTGTTATCGACCAACTGAGGCCGCTGGATCACGTGACCGGCGTCTCCCCTTACATCCAGGGGAAGGGGATGCTCCGTCGCAGCAGGTCGGTTGAAGGCGTCATAATCAAGGGGGTCGATGAAGAAACGGTCGGCCAGGTCAGCGATCTTCCGCAGACTATAGTGGCCGGAGAACTCAGGCTGAAAACCGGCGTGGGAGCCAACTCCGCGTTTCTATTGAATAACGATAAACCACGGCGTGATGATCCTGCAGTGACGGCACCTGTGAGGAGACTTCCCGGCATCATCCTTGGGCGTCAGATTGCATTCAGGATCGCGGCGGCTGTGGGGGACAGCCTCATACTCATCAGCCCCGCCGGTATGACCGGTCTGTTCTCCACCCCCAGCCTCAAACGGTTCATCGTGACCGGTGTGTTCGAGACCGGTATATTTGAATACGACGACGCCTTCGTTTATATATCGCTCGGGTCGGCACAGGAGCTGTTCGAGCTGGGAGAGGCTGTGACCGGTGTCGAGCTGAAGCTGGAGAACCTGGACCGTGCCGACCGGGTCAGGGCGTCGATTGAGGAGCGGCTGGGATATCCATATTACGCCCGCACCTGGCACGATATGCACCGGACCCTGTTCCGCTGGATGAAGATCGAGAAGTGGCTCTACCTGATACTGTTGTCTCTCATCATAATGGTTGCGGCGTTCAACATTGTATCGAGTCAGATAATGATGGTGCTTGAGAAGCGGCGCGATATCGGCATCCTGAAGGCGATGGGCGCACCTCGCGATGGGATAATGCGCATCTTTATGCTGGAAGGGCTGATCGTGGGGGTGATCGGAACCGCGTTCGGGCTGGTTATCGGCTGGGTGCTGTGCTGGGCGCAGCAGACCTACCGGTTCTTCTCCCTGCCTGGTGATGTCTATTTCCTCGACGCACTGCCGGTGCGGATGCAGCCGCTTGACTTCGTGATAGTTGCTCTGGTGGCGATGGGGTTGACGCTGCTGGCCACGGTCTATCCGGCACGTCGGGCCGCGAAGCTGGACCCGGTGGATGCGATAAGGTATGAGTAGGGCTCGGGCCTCTGGCCTCAGGATTCAGGTAATGAATGCGCATAAATATACAACGCTATGTATAAATACTTTTACCTTTTTACTTTTTACTTTTTCCTTTGCTGCTCCGTAGCATTTGCCGCCTACCGTGCGCCGGTCTTGGGGCGGGATGGGATGGCAGCCACGCCCCACCCGGCGGCGACTGAAGCCGCGGTGAGGATTATGGCTGAGGGGGGAAACGCAGTGGACGGCGCCGTGGCGACAGCGTTTGCTCTGTCGGTGGTCGAGCCCTACCACAGTGGTCTGGGGGGCGGTGAGTTTGCTGTGGTGTGGATGGCCAAGACCGGTGAATCCATCGCCCTCGACGCCCGCGAGTGTGCCCCGGCAGCCTCGACGCCGGATATGTTCATCGATCCCGGGACCGGCAGGCCTTACCCCGACAGGTCACGCCGCGGCGGGCTGGCAGTGGGCGTTCCCGGCAGTGTCGCCGGACGTGCCGCATTGATTGAACGGTTCGGCGTTAAATCATTGGCCGAGGTCATCCAGCCGTCGATAGAACTGGCGCGGAAGGGCTTCCCGCTGGATCGGATATTCGCCGAAAGACTCCACAGCAAGCAGGACGCTTTGGCAGAAGACGCGGCAGCAGCCCGAATCTTCTTCAGGGATGGAAGACCGCTGCAGCGCGGTGAAATCCTGACTCAACCGGCATTGGCAAAGACGCTCATCACCATCGCTAAAGATGGGTGGCGATCGTTTTACGAAGGGAAGCAGGCCGAGGCAATAGCAGGTGCCTGTCAGGAGAGCGGGGGGATAATGACCCTCGATGACCTTGCTTCATATCGGGTGGTCTGGCGCGATCCTGTCAGGTTCGGATACCGGGGACTTGAGATCCTCTCAATGCCTCCCCCCTCCTCCGGCGGGGTCTGTCTGGCCGAGATACTGAACATCCTCGAGGGGTTCCCGCTGGGGTTTCTTGGACCTGGCAGTGCCGAGACCTACCATCTGCTCGCCTCAGCCTTCGAGCCGGCCTTCGCCGACCGTGCCCGCTGGCTGGGCGACCCGGACTTCAGCCCACAACCGGTGGCGGGATTGACCTCTAATGGATACGCCGAAGAGCTCAGAGAGAAGATCGACCATCATCGCCGCACCACGGTCAAAGGTCCCGGCGATCCGTGGGAATTTGAATCAGGCGGAAACACCAGCCACATATCGGTCATCGACAGTGATGGTAATATGTGCGCACTGACCACCTCGGTCAACACGGCCTTCGGCTCGCTGGTCTTCGTTCCCGAACTGGGCATATTCCTGAACAGCACTATGGACGACTTCGCCCTGGCGCCCAGCCAGCCGAACGAATGGGAGCTGGTCGGCGGTGATGTGAATGCCGTCGCCACGGGTAAGAGACCGCTCTCCAGTATGTCGCCGACACTGGTATTGAAGGAGGGCATGCCCTATATGGCGGTTGGAAGCGTGGGCGGGCCGCGCATCATCACCAGCGTGGCGCAGATAATCGTCAGTGTGGTCGACTTCGATATGGACATCCAGGCGGCCGTCGATGCACCGAGGATCCATATGCAGTGGCGGCCGGATAAGCTGTGGGTCGAAGAGGAGGTGTCGCCGGAGGTCGTAACCTCGCTGGCCGGCCGGGGATGGACAGTTGAGCACGGAGGTCATTGGTCAATCAGCCAGGCGGTTATGATCGATCAGGCGACTGGTGACTTCTACGGCGCTTCAGACGCCCGCGGCGTCGGAACTGCTGCAGCAGTGACAACGCGTTAATTTAGTTCAATACCGCACGAACGCCTATCGGCGTTCGGCGGCTACGCGAATCATGTGACAACCTAATCTGTCAATACAGTTAAACGTTAGTTGCACACAGTAATAAGTCTGACACCACACTTAGATCCAGGTGTATTCCCCGGAGGTAATTTAATGGAGAACAACCCTTGACATCCGGCGTCTCTGACGTATTACTTTTATTGTAACATTGCATGGAGGCCGCGTTTTTATGAATGAGAAGACTGACCACTATAGGGCGGTGATCCTCGGTTCAGGGCCAGCCGGTCTCACCGCAGCCCTCTATACCGCCCGCGCTGACCTGGGACCCCTCGTCATCGAGGGGGTTCAGCCGGGGGGGCAACTCACTATCACTACCGAGGTTGAGAACTATCCCGGCTTCCCGGAGGGAATTATGGGCCCGCAGCTTATGGATCTGTTTCGGGAGCAGGCCGAGCGGTTCGGGACTTCATACCTCACGGACGCGGTCTCGTCGGTCGATCTCGGCAATCGGCCTTTCAAGGTGAGGGTCGGTAAGCGGCAGTTCCTCGCCGACACCCTCATCATCGCCACCGGTGCCACCGCCAGACTGCTGGGGCTCGAGTCAGAGACGAAACTGATGGGTCACGGCGTCTCGGCCTGTGCCACCTGTGACGGCTGGTTCTTCCGCGATAAAGAAGTGGCGGTGATCGGCGGCGGGGATTCAGCCTGTGAAGAGGCCTCCTTCCTGACCAAATTCGCCGGCAAGGTTACCATCATTCACCGCCGGGACGAGCTGCGGGCCTCGAAGATTATGCGGCAGCGGGTCCTCGACAATCCGAAGATAGAGCTCTGCTGGAACCGGGTGGTGACCGAGTTCGTCGGCGCGATGGATACCGGTCTGGAAGGGGTAATAATCCAGGATCCAAAAGGAGGCGCTGAGTCGCTGCTTCAATGCCAGGGCGCTTTCCTCGCCATCGGTCACCAGCCGAATACCGGGCTTTTCCAGGGACAACTGGAACTGGATCCCGCCGGATACATCATCACCCGTCCCGGCAGCACCCGGACTAACCTGCCGGGCGTGTTCGCCTGCGGCGACGTGCAGGACCGCCACTATCGACAGGCTGTCACCGCCGCAGGGAGCGGGTGTATGGCCGCTATTGATTCCGAACGTTTCCTGATTGAAGAAGGGATAGGATAATGGGGTCGCGCTTCTCTCGATTGGTCTTTATGGTCCTGATCACCGGCCTGCTGACGGTCGGCTGCTATGACAACGACTATGATTCGGGGATATACTGGCTGAACAAGGAAAGCAACCCCGAGATGGCGTCCCTGGCCTTTCGCCGGTCTCTCGACAAACACCCCAACCGCTGGAAGACCCACAGGATGATCATTAAAACCCTTTCGCAGGGCGACGATCCGGCGGCGCTTGAGAAGCAGCTCCGCGATACATTTTCACGTTTCCCTGACAGCTCGCGCTCGGCTGAGATCTACACCTCGGCCTCCTCGCTACTTGGCGACGAGCGTTACAACCGCCTGGCGTCCTCCTTTGAACAGCATCACCTGGGGCAGTTGCTGGCAAAGAAGGGCGACAGACCTGAGCTTCTGGCACGCATCATTATGGCTTCCTGCCGGGCCGGGGATTCCAGCGCAACCATCAGCTACTTCAGACGATTACTT
>MWJR01000203.1 GCA_002127415.1 Calditrichaeota bacterium AABM5.125.24 | reverse complement strand
TTACTGAGGGGCATCCCCACTTCAGTCGAAATCTGGGTCAGAGCCTCTTCAGACAGGCAGTCAAATTCGGACTGCACGTCAAGCAGCATCTCGATTGTATGCTGGCTGTTCTTGCCCCATTTTTCGACAATCTTTTGGACCTTACCGTTTTTCATTTCTTCCTCCTGTTACCCGACGTAATCACTACTATCCCATTAATGATTTGATAGATTCATGTAACTGAGGTATTTACTGATATATAATTGACAAAAAACCGCTTTCGGTTTGAATTCTGCAATGGATTCTAACGACTGTATTTGAACTGATTTCCTGCAATATTTGTGCATTAAATCACAAAATAAAGGAAAAAACTACTGCAGTTGGTTTCTTTGGCGCTACCAGCCGCCGTTCCGCACGAAGATCCCGCAGTATCCAGTAAAGTCGATGGTTCCCAAGTATTCATGACCGGCCTTGTTAGCCCAGATCGGGATGTCATCATTGGTGTTCGGATCGTATGAGATCACCTCCAGAATCGCCCCCTTGGGCACCTCAGCCATAGACTTCCTCGTTTCAAGCAGGGGGACAGGGTAGGCCGTGCCTCTGGTGTCAATGACTTTATCAATCTTCAGGTTCTTAAGTTCATCATCATCCATCGTTCCTTTCATCATACCATCTCCTTTTTTTGATTTGATGTGATGATCTTCTGGTTTTGACGTTCACTTCCTATATTGGCAATTGTTATGCCAATTGTAAAAAGCGGGAATGAAATAGCCACAAGCGTTGATTAAACAATATATTAGGAAGTGCACTAAGAATGTCCAACGGTTGCATTGGTTGCATGAATTCGTTACAGTGCAACTACTCAGGCAACATATATTTTTAGAAATAGACCGGTTTTTTTTAAAAGGGAGTTTCTAAGAGGTAAGGATATCTATCAACCAACTCTTTTATATCTTGCATCCTGGAATATGTGCAACTCGTGATGGATGCATACATTTGAGAATGTTGAGAGTGCTCTCTTGTTAGTGATAAATCCAACTGCTGTATGATGAAGGTAAATTCTTATTGAAATCTAAGCTGCATTGGCACGAGGTTTGCGCTGATAGGTGGGTGTAACTTCAGGAGGAGAGATGCGTTTTGGAATTCCTTTGGTGGGTGACAGGGTCGCTCCACGGAGCACGTTTGCCGAATCGATCTTATTCATCGTGATAACTGGGGGCAGCGTCGTCCATAAGGAGACGGTTACACTCGATAGTAACACGATAATCGACCTGATCAATGTGCTGAGGGATTATCAAGTCGATACATTGATTTGCAGTGGCATCAGTATTATGGAAATTCGGGAGTTAATTCAAAGTCTTGATATTACAGTTATTGATAATGTGATCGGCAACATTGATGAGATCATAAAAGCGATCGAGCAGGGCAGAATTCATTCTGGCTACGGTTTTTCACGTCTTAACTCTGCAGATCTAGTCCCACCCGAGATCCCCCATTAACTGGAGGGGATAAGAGGGACGTGCGAACGAAAAAGGCCAACCGCTTAAAGGAGGATACGAAATCCCCGGCATAAGATAGTTGATCTGGTTGGCAAACTCTGAAATGGTGGACTTATAGGAGTGTTCTGAAATATAGAAGTGTAATAATGAATGTGCAAAAATTCACATTGTTGTGCAAAAATATACGTTTCACACTCCACTTTCTACAGGAGTTGTTGGAGGTAATATACTATTTTATAGTAACTTATAAGTTCCATTGGTTAGTTACTGATCAAACAATTGTATGGCACAGATATTGCGCTATTCATATTACTAGCGAGCTTCTTTGATAAGCCTTCCAAACAGCCCGGACTGATAGCGCCAAGGGGAACCTACAAATCAAACGCTTTACCGAGGACTTTCAATGTACGAAAACGAGAAAATATGCGAAATAATTTTCAAAAGTATCAGCGAGGGCGTCTTCACTACGGACCTGAATCGTAAAATCTTATCATTTAATCCAGCAGCGGAGCGTATAACCGGTTATAAGGCTTCCGAGGCAATTGGCAAGCACTGTTTCGACATCTTCCATACGGAAATCTGCCACAAGAGGTGCCCTCTTAAGGACACATTGAAAGATCACGATCCGGTCGAAAACACCCGGGTTACTATGGTCGCAAGGGATGGCTGTGAGATCCCGATCAGTGAGTCCACTGAGATTTTAAGGGATGATGAAGGAAATTACATCGGTGCGGTGGTGTTTTTCCGGGATATCTCCGTGATTGAAGAGTACAAGAGGTGCTGCGATAAGACCAAGGTCCTTAATGATATTGTGACTGTAAATCCTGAGATGCAGAAGATAATCCAGATGCTGCCCGATATTGCCGAGTCCGAGTGTAATGTATTGATCCAGGGGCCCAGCGGTTCCGGAAAAGAGCTTATTGCCCAGGCCATTCATAACCTGAGCCCTCGCAATTACGGACCATATATAAAGATAAACTGCGCCGCACTGCCCGCGACGCTGCTCGAATCAGAACTGTTTGGATATTCGAAGGGTGCTTTCACCGATGCCAAACGCGACAAGCCCGGTCAATTCTGCCTCGCTAACGGGGGAACGTTGCTGCTCGATGAAATTGGCGAAATGGATGTATCTTTACAGGTTAAACTTCTGCGTGTGCTCAGTAGCGGCGAATTTCAACCTCTGGGTTCGACAAAAACCATGAACACGAATGCCCGTATTCTGGCCTCTACCAATACTGACCTTCAGGTAGCTATAGAAGAAAGGCATTTCCGGGAAGACCTTTACTTTCGCATTAATGTAGTCAACATACAAATTCCACCCTTAAGTGAACGCCCTGAGGATATTCCGCTCCTGGTTGAACATTTCATGAATTTGTCAAGGAAAAAATTCCACAAACCAATTGGGCGGATTTCACCAACGGCGATTGCGACACTCAGGAAATATCCATTTCCGGGCAATGCCCGTGAGCTGGAAAACGCTGTCGAACACGCGTTTGTTATGTGTCACGGCGATGAAATAAAAGTTAAACATCTGCCACTTAACATAATTAATAAGGTTGCAAATACTAAAGAATTCGTCCAGAATAAAAAGAGCGAAAGGAATGTGATTGAAGAATCTCTAATGCGAAATAAGGGAAACAAGGCCAGAACAGCGAAAGAATTAGGCATACACAGGGTGACTCTTTATCGGAAGCTCAAGAGATATGGAGCAGATATTTGTTCCTGATTTTTCTTAACCTTTCTTAGAATGTCACCTTAAACGCTTCAGCCAGTTTAGCTGCACGAAGAATGGTTGTTCCCTCCTGAACATCAACTGACTTTCCATTACCATTAAGCGCTCTTATATCACTCACTATTCAATGGTGACAGCGTTAAACTTGCAGACATCGAAACAGACCCCGCATTTGACACATTTTTCCTGATCGATGATGTGGGAGATGTTCTTCTCTCCGGAAATAGCCTGCTCCGGGCACTCCCGGCGACAGACGCCGCATCCGTGACCCTTACTGGCGCAGATTTCAGCGTTGATCACGTATGTATTTAGCTGTCTGCACACCCGGGCAGGGCATTTCTTGTCCGTGATATGTGCCAGATATTCATCCTTGAAATACCGCATGGTGGTCAAAACGGGGTTGGGTGCTGATTTTCCGAGTCCACAAAGGGAAGTATCTTTTATCACATTGGCCAGGTTCTCCAACAGTTCCAGGTCTTCCATTGTCCCTTCACCCTCGGTGATCTTGGTCAGGATACGGTGTAGCTGTGCGATTCCTTCCCGGCATGGTGTGCATTTGCCGCATGATTCATCCTTGGTGAAGGTCAGGAAATAGCGTGCCACATCTACCATGCAGGTAGTCTCATCCATCACCACCATTCCACCAGACCCCATCATAGATCCGGCTTTGGCGAGGCTCTCGTAATCCACCGGGAGATCAAGCTTTTCTGCCGGGATGCATCCGCCTGAAGGTCCACCTGTCTGGATGGCCTTGAATTTTTTCCCGTCCGGTATTCCCCCTCCAATCTTGTTGACAATATCATTCAAGGTGATCCCCATTGGGACTTCCACCAACCCTGTATTGTTGATTTTGCCCACTAACGAGAACACCTTGGTTCCTTTGCTGGTTTCGGTTCCGATCTCTGAGTACCAATTAGCTCCCCGGTTGATAATGACCGGAATGTTCGCCCAGGTTTCCACATTGTTTATATTAGTTGGTTTTCCCCAAAGACCGGAGGTCGTGGGGTAGGGGGGACGTGGTTTAGGATTGCCGAGCTTCCCCTCGATTGACGATATCAGGGCTGTCTCCTCCCCGCAAACGAAGGCGCCTGCTCCACGTGTAACATTTATGTCAAAGCTAAAATTGCTGCCAAGGATATTCTCCCCAATCAGACCATAATCCCTCGCCTGATCGATGGCAATGAGCAATCTCTGCAGTGCCAGAGGATATTCGTTCCTGATGTAGATATAACCCTGGCTCGCACCCATAGCATAAGCACCGATCACCATCCCTTCAAGAACAGAATGGGGATCGGATTCGATTATACTGCGATCCATGAAGGCACCCGGGTCACCCTCGTCAGCGTTGCAGACAATATATTTCAGATCCCCGTCCGCGGCACGGGTGAGCTCCCACTTCACACCGGTAGGGAACCCGGCACCACCACGTCCCCTCAGACCCGAATCCTTGATTTCCTTTATAACCTCGTCCGGCGTCATTGAGGTCAGGACCTTGAGCAGCCCGTAATATCCTTCCCTGCCGATGTATTCATCAATCTTTTCCGGGTCAATTAGCCCCCGGTTTCTAAGGGCAATCAGTATCTGTCCTTTAAAGAAATCAATGTCGTTCATCTTGGGGATGGGGACTTCGGTCTCTGGGGGAACATACATCAAATTCTTAACCGGCCTTCCTTTAAGGAAGTGTTCTTCAACTAAGAAGGGGATATCTTTCTCCATCAGGTGGCCGTAAAAGATACCCTCCGGCTGAACAACCATAAGGGGCCCCGCAGCACAGAAGCCGTTGCACCCCGTGGTCACTACCTGGATTTCATCATCCAGACCTTGCTTTTCAATCTCCTTCTCCAGCGCTTTCTTGATATCAAAAGAGCGGTTGGAGACGCATGCGGTTCCACCGCAAATCATTAGGTTCGCTCGAAATGGTCTCAATTTCTGGACCTCCTTATAGTGTTGAATCTAACGTTCCATTTGACTCAACAGTTAACCTATTCTACACGTTGTCAAACGATGACGTTTGACAGCACAAGAACCCTCTTTCAGTGGGTTCGCTCGCTACCCACGGCAAGGGCATATTCAGTAACGATCTTCCCATCCTGAACGTGCTCAACGAAGATTTTATGTATCTTATCCTCAGTCAGGTCAACATATTTCACCGGGGCTTCCCCCACCAATTCCACGGTGGCCATAGGCTCCCGACTGCATAATCCTGCACACCCGGAGTTAGTCAGAATGACATCCTTTACATTCTTCTCCTCGATAATCTTGAGCAGGGTGTCCATAATTTTTCGGGCACCGGCGGCAATGCCACAGGTTCCCATATGAACGGTAATTCTTGCGCGACCGTTCCCCTCCCGAAGCAGCATGGTCTGTCGGACCTTCTCGTTGATCTTCTGCAGATCTTCGATCTTTAACTTGGACATTTCTTCCTCCTTAAATGTTGTCAGGAATATTTTTGTAGAATCTTAGGCATTTTGACTAATGTTACCTGGCCGTAGAGATCCTCATCTATGGTTACCACTGGTGCCAATCCGCAGCAACCCAGACAGTAGACTTCGTCCAGGCTAAATTTGAGATCATCGGTTGTTTCACCTCTTTTAACATTCAAATCCCTCTCAATCTTTTCAAGAATCATACCGCTCCCCCGCACATGACAGGCCGTTCCCATGCACACTTTGATGGAGTGCCTCCCCCTGGGTTTTAAGCTAAAGGCAGTGAAGAATGTGGCCAGGCTATAGGCGCGACTCAGGGGGATATTCAGTCTATCGACGACTATTGCCATGGCTTCCTCTGGTAAATAACGATATTCCTCCTGCACATCCTGAAGGATGGCGATCAGAGCACTTGGTTCGCTTTTATGTTTTGCGATGATCTGCTCAACTTTCTGTTTTTCCATTTTTCAATCCCGGGTTAGTTGCTGTGATGTTCCACATTTGTGCAACAAATCACAGAGCTATCGAAAGAAATCAGTAGTGTGACTTTGCTGGCAATGGCTTGACTGCCATTAACTACCCTTCCGCACGAAGATCCCACAGTAACCGGGATAGTCGACGGTTCCCAGGTATTTGTGACCGGCCTTATCGGCCCAAAACAGGATGTCTTGTTCGGCGATCTCATTGGATAAGATCACCTCCAAGATCCCATCTTTAGGAATCGCTGTCATAGACCGCTCAGTCGTAAGCTGTGGTCCAGGATAGGCTTCGCCTCTGACATCAACAGATTTGTCGATCTTCAGGTTCTTTAGTTCATTTTCTCGCATCGTGATCTCTCCTGGTTGATTTAACTTTATGTTTCGGTGGCTAAAGCCGGGATGTAAAGGGGCCGTCGCCACCTGTTGTTTGCTATCAACAGCCGTTGCGGATGAAGATCCCTTTGTATCCAGGATATTCGATGGTGCCCAGGTATTCATGACCGGCCTTATTGGCCCAGAAGGGGATGTCTTGGCTACTGCTCTCGTCGGATGAATAGACCTCTATAATCTCCCCCCTTGGCACCTCCATTATGGAGCGCCTTGCTGCAAGCAGGGGACCTGGTGGGAACTTGCCTCTGCCGTCAACTACCTTGTTGACCTTCAGGTTCTTGAGTTTTTCCTCAGTCATAATGGCATCTCTTGATTGATCTGATGTGTTGATGATCCTCCGGTCTCTGTCATCATCTCTCTCGCATTATACAAACGCAATTGCTGTGCCAATTTGTGAAAAATGTAGCTTAGTAACTGCAATCCCCAATTAATCAGTATGTTGGATATATTGTTTATATAAAGGGAGAGGTTTGGGTGTCGCATATGTTGCAACATATCGTTGCATTGCGACAGTATGTGCGACACGGCTTCAGTGAGATCGGAGAAGGCCTTTTTAAGCGGAGTGAGATCCGGCAGATGGGGAGTATATCGACCAATCCTTTAGCACTACTTTGTTAAGTGCTTATTGAAGTTATTGTAATTACCTGTCTTTGCGATGCACGAAGTGCCGAAGCAATCTTTTTAGATAAACAGTTGAGATTGCTTCGCTCCGCTCGAAATGACAGTGGTTACTTAACAAAGTAGTATTAGGTTTCGTGTCTTGAAGTAATACTGTAAGCACGGATATATATTTACTATTGCCGAGTTGAATTGGCACGCAATTTGCGCTTTTTTTCACAAAACTCTATTACTGGAGGAGAAATGCGTCTGGGTATCACCTTGTTTGGAGATAGGGTCGCTCCCCGTTGCACATTCGCAGAATCAATCTTGATCGTGGTGAAAGATCGAGGTCGCATCACACACAGGGAGACGGTTCAACTCGAGAACAAAACCATAATTGACCTGATGAATGTGCTTAGGGATTATAAGGTCGAAACGTTGGTTTGTGGTGGAATTAGTGTTATGGAAATCCGGGAGTTAGTTCAAAGTCTTGATATTGCAATAGTTGACAATGTAGCCGGCGACATCGATGAAATCATTAAAACGATAAAGATGGGCACAATTCAACCGGGCTATGGTTTACAGAATCTTGGCGCCACTCCCCTCAAGTGAATGGTAACGATGTGATATCGTGGCAATCGCAGCTTCATGAGCTGTTGCTTTTAAGAGGTTTAGTAGTTATCTTCTGAAGAACGTTTAAGGCGTAAAGGAGTATATAGTGAGCGATTTTGAGAAGATGAGCAACATAATCTTTAACAGTATCAGCGACGGCGTTTTCGCAGTAAACCAGAGGCGCATAATCACCTCCTTCAATCGGTCAGCGGAGCGTATAACAGGTTTTAAGGCTTCCAATGCGATTGGCAAACACTGTTTCGACATTTTCCGTACTGAAATATGTCACAAAAGTTGCCCACTGAAGGACACATTGGAGGATCACGAACCGATCGAAGACGCACATGTTACCATAATTACATGCGATGGATGTGAGCTCCTGATCAGTGTAACCACCACGGTTCTGAGGGATGACGATGGGGATATAATAGGCGCGGTGGAGTTTTTCCGTGATATTTCTGAGATTGAAATGGTCAGGAAGCGCTGTGATCAGGCCAAGGTGCTTAGCGATATTATTAGTGTAAACACCCGGATGCAGAAGATGATCGAGTTGCTGCCCAACATTGCCGAGTCCGAATGCAACGTATTGATTGAGGGGCCCAGTGGCTCCGGTAAAGAGGTTATTGCCCAGGCCATTCATAACCTGAGTCCTCGAAAATACGGCCCTTATATAAGGATAAATTGTGCCGCTCTGCCGGTGACACTGCTGGAATCAGAGCTATTTGGATATTCGAAGGGCGCTTTCACCGATGCCAAGCGCGACAAGCCCGGTCAGTTCTGCCTTGCTAACCGGGGAACACTACTGCTCGATGAGATAGGAACAATGGATGTGTCTATCCAGGTAAAACTTCTCCGGGTGCTCAGCAGCGGCGAATTTCAACCTTTGGGTTCGACAAAGACCTTGCGCACCGATGCCCGTATTTTAACTTCCACCAATACCGATCTTCAAGCCGCTATCAAGAAGGGGCGTTTCCGGGAGGACCTTTACTTTCGCATTAATGTTGTCAACATACAGATTCCACCGCTAAAAGAACGCCCCGAGGACATTCCGCTTCTGGTTGAACATTTCATGAAGCTGTTTAAAGAAAAATTCCACAAACCGAGCGAGCGGATTTCACCGGCCGCAATTGCGGCTCTGAGGAAGTGTTCATTTCCGGGTAATGTGCGTGAGCTGGAGAACGCTATAGAACACGCGTTCGTTATGTGTAACAACGCTGAAATACAGGTTGAACACCTGCCACCCCGCATTATGGAAGAATGTGCAAATACTAAAGGTTTCGTCCGTGACAAAAAGAACGAAAAAGACGTGATAAAAGAGTCTCTCGTAAGAAATATGGGGAACAGAACCAGAGCAGCAGATGAACTGGGTATGCACAGGGCAACCCTTTATCGCAAGATTAAAATATACGGAATAGATATTCATTCCTGAAGTTTGGATTCAACAGAAGAAGAAAAGGTAAGGTGGGCATTATAGCCCGCCTTTTCGTTATCGCGTAAGCTTATGCACATTGTTATCTTAATCGTGTGTAATCTATCAGAACAACTGATCATTTATCAGGAGACCGAGTATGGGAATATCAGTAAACTGCTTGGCTGAACTGCGCCGAGTTTCGTCGGAATTCCCGCGCAGGTTCGTTCCTGATGACCTGGATTTTTCGGACTGGAAGAACCTCGAGCCGCTGTTTTGGTATCTCCTCGATCGGAAATTTGACAGTAAAGATGCACTTGAACAATGGCTGCTCGACAATAGTGAATTAAGTGCATCAATAAGAGAGGAGTTCGTGCGACGAAGAATAGCAATTGCATGCGATATGAGTGGCACTCAGGCGGAAAAGGCATTTTTACATTTTGTGGAAAATATTTTGCCTAAGCTCGCGCCTTATGAACACAAGATCAACCTTAAATTTCTGGGATGTCCCTATCTGGATGAACTGGATGAGGAGCGCTACGAAGTAGCTATTCGTGAACGTCGTTGTTCCGTTAAGTTGTTCCGCGAGGAGAATATCCCTCTTCAGGTTGAAATCGACAAGCTCACTCAGCAGTATCAGAAGATAACGGCTGCTATGACAGTAAACTTCAAAGGTAAAGAATTCACAATGCCTGAGATGTTTATCTTTTTTCAAGACAGGAACCGAGATGTGCGCGAAGAGGCGTGGAAACTGACTTGCGAACGGCGACTTCAGGATGCCGGGGAATTGAACAAACTGTTCGATAAGCTGTTAAGACTGAGAATTCAGGTTGCCAGAAACAGTGGCTTTAGTGATTTTCTTGAATATATATCCTGTGTCGAAAACCGCTTTGATTACACTCAGGA
>MWJR01000230.1 GCA_002127415.1 Calditrichaeota bacterium AABM5.125.24 | reverse complement strand
CAGGAGTGGTTCCCCCTCCGGTGCAAAGATTCGGTTAAGACCTCCTCGATCGGAGTCGGTCAGAATGGCGTCTTCACGCGGAGACACCGGAACCGAGCCCTGCGCAAGCCCCGGGATGAACAGGGCGTCGAAACCCACGCCGCGGGCTATCATCTTGTCGCAAATGGTTATCCCGTCAGTCCTGAAGCGTCCCCGGCCGGTGCGAACCCGGCCCATCGCCGCCGCCACGGTTCGGATGAACTGCTCGCGGGTAGCCTGCCCGCCAAGTCCGTCCAACCCGGCCAGCTCCCGGAGCAACTCGAGGATGCGTGCCGTTCTATCACATTCGGGCAGGAAAGCATCGACCAGCCCAGTCGTCGCGGCCGAGAAATCGCTCCAGCGTCCCTCTGCAGGCAAGTCGTCCAGGCGGTCGAACAACCGCTCTAAAAGCTTGCGAAACGTCGAGACCTGGTCGGTCGTGACCAGATGAGACCGGTTTCCCCTCCTCCATTCGTCTGATGGTTGGCCGACAGGAATGTCGGCCCTCCCCGTCTGGTCAGCGATAGTATCCTGAAGGGCCTGCAGAGCCTCGAGCCACCTGTGCCGGTCTCCCTCGATTATACCGCAGTGGATGGAGATGGTCTCCCAGGCCACCGGATCGGGAGGCTCCAACCCGTTATCCGTTTCAAGCTTCAGCTCGTGTGAAGTGATGAGGTCGATCAGTGCACGTCGATGGAGCTTATCACCGGCCAGCTCCATCAGGCCGAGCAGTGCGCGACCTTCGGGAGACCGGTCCAGACTTATGCCGATTATGTCGGCATAGGGCAGACCCGCCCTATCGAGCGCAGATTTCAGCGGTTCGAGGTATCTGTCCGGATGCCAGAGCAGAACACCTATCCGCGAGAGTGGAACCCCCTTCCATAGTGCCAGTTCGTTTATCCGACCGACGATCCCATCGACTTCGACAGCCGGATCATGCGCTCGGAATATGACAAGGCGGCTGGCGAGGGGAACAGCTTCCTCCTCTGCTGAAACCGGTTTGTAGCAGAAGAGATGTCTTCCTGAGTCTGATGTAATGTAAAGGGCGGGATTTCGGGATGTCGAGATGCCGGACTTACCACCGATACGCTGGAAAAACCTGAGCGCCGGTTTGGCATAAGCAAAGGCGGTTCCGTATTCGTCGCCCACGCTCCAGTAGGGGAAGAACACCCGCATCTCGACAGCGCCGGCCAGCTCTTCGAGCAGCCGTCTCTGGACGGCGGTGAAGTCGTAGATGCCGTATATGGTCAGCCTGTCGGTTCCATAGGCCCTCCGGAAGGCGGCTCCAGGTTCGGGAGGCGGGGTCAGGTCGTCGATGGGTCGCCGGAAGGGCTTCAGCCGCTCTACGAAATCTCCTCTGAGCCTCGCCAGCGTGGCCAGCTTGTTCCGTTCATCCCTGGAAGGCCTGACTGCCCTATCGATAAGCTCTATCCCCGCTTCATCGAGGTCGCTGAAGCTGGCAGCCAGCGCCCGGCGGAAACCGGACAGGTGAGAGATCCTGGAAAAGACGTGTTCACCCCTCAGAGCCTCGACGGCAGCCTCGGCGGCGGCGAGCTCACCCATCGACGGCACTTCGGGGCGTGCGTCAGCGAGTCGTGCATCCAGAGAGAGGTCCCGGCTCAGGTCGGCGAAGGTTATGAACCGGATGTTAAAGCAGTCCTGGCCGAGCTCGACCAGCCGCCAACCGAGGTAGTCCCCCAGGAGCCGTGACCCGACCAGCATCACCGTCGACACCAGGGGGTCGGCACGCCTGGCGTCCTGCACATCGCGGATGAAGGCCGGTTCTAGATCAGGATGCCACAGACCGCAGTGTATGATAAGCGGATAGGGTGGGGGATTGTTCGACTGTGGTGGGGTGATGATTACCCTCTTTATCTTACCAGCGTGACCGGAACCGTCAGCTGTTGTCCGTCCTGATTAAGCACCACAAGATACCTGCCCGAAGGGAGCTCCGGGACAGCAATCGGCACAGCGAATCGCCCGGCACGAACAGCGAAATTCCCACCGGTGAAGGCCGGCCGGCCGGTTGGGTCGAACAGCATCCAGTCAACCACACCGGGCGAATCAGTGCGGCAGCGGAGGGTCAGGGAACCGTTGAAGGGTGAAGGATAAGCGGCAATCAGCTCGAAGCGTTCCGGTGAATAGCCGCCTGCGAGCGAACCGGTTTGAGCGTCCCATCTCTCCCGCGCCGCCTGAACGTTCGCCTTCAGATCAGCCGGGTCATCTCCGGCCAGAATAGCGAAGGTGACCATTATGGAATCGCCACTCTCCAGAGGTGTCGGTCCCGCACCTATCAGCTGCGACCAGTCATTGGGAACCTCGCCCGAAGCCTGAGAGAACCCGGAACGCATAAACTCGAGCTTGACCTGGTCGCTCCATTTCCTCACAATGGACGGATGAACATCGCGATTATCAACTGCTGTATGAAAACCGGGTGCGGCGTCGAGCAGCGCCGTGCCGAACACCGGAAACCCGCCCCGGGCATATTCGACCCAGCCCACCCCCGCCTCGCCGTCCCAGCAGCAGAGATTATTGCCGGATTGAACCACGTCCCAGTCGAGATACAGTCCCACGTAGAGGTTGTCGATGCGGGAGCCACCGTTTCGGACGGTGTAGCTTATTATCACATAGTCGTCGTCAGGGGGGTCGGCAAAGCTGAAGCTGTTCTGCTCGACGGTGACCCGCAGCGGTCGCTCGGCGCGGACATCGTCATAGGCGGCGTGTCCCTCCTGAGCCCCGGAAGCTCCTGTATGCAGGACGAACCCCTGACAGCTCGACGCAAAATCGAACCGCGACAATTCAGGGTCGCCAAAGGCGCAATCGGAGACCTTGTTGGGCGGCGCGCCTATCATCAGCGACCCGTGAAACAGAGCCGACAGGCCGCCCGCTGGATACCGAAATCCCTGGCAGACCCCCTCGCCTCCTTCAAGCTGGAGGTAGTCCATATATCCGAGTGCACCGAAATCGGTGATGGTGAATACCACATTGCCGGTGTCGTGGTCGGCGTAAGGGGAACGGACAACCAGGGTCAGGGGAAGTGATTGATGCAGGTCGTCAAGGTCCAGGCTGCAGCTGATCCGACGTCCGGATGTCGCATTGGATGAGATCTCAGCCTGGAAGGGTGAATCGGCGTTATCAGCGGTCCGGCCGGGTGTCACTTCACCGAAATCGGCCGTCCCTTCAATAATGTCTATATAGTGGCTGGGTGAGGTGAAGGTTGCGGTCACAACCGCCGGCAGGGTCAGCCTGTTGGTGATGGTCATCGTGATCTCGATTCGTTCGTTGGGGTCGATAATGCCGTCGCCATCGCCATAGGTTCGGTCATCGACCTCGAAGGAAACCAGCTCGAAGCCGGGTTTAAGGTCTGTCAGTGCCCGGAACAGGTTCAGCCTGCCGGCCCCTAACACCCCGGCATGTCTGGGGTTAAGGTCGTCGATCGGGTCGGCGGAGCAGCTGAGCTGCAGCCTTATCCGGTCGGAATCCCAGTCGGGACATATGGATTTAACCAGCGCGGCGGCACCGGCAACCATAGGGGTGGCCATCGATGTGCCGGACTGGATGCCGAAGCCGCCGGGGATGGTTGAGATGATGGATGTCCCGGGCGCCGAGATCTCCACCCACCGCCCATAGTTGCTGTAGGACGCCATTATGTCGCCTTCGGTGACTGCCGCCACCCCCAGCACCCCATCGTAAGCCGAGGGGTAATGACTCTCACCATCGAGAAGATTCCCCGCCGCCGCCACGATCATGGCGCCCTGTTCGGTGGCGTATTCGGTCGTGATCCGTTCAACATTCGACGGGTCGCCGCTCCCCCACGAGAGATTGATGACATCGGCCCCGCTGGCTGCAGCGTAGATAATCCCCTCGAAGCCGGAGAGGATGGCGTTGCCGATTCCGGCGCGCACCGCCATCACCCGGCAGTTGAAACCGACTCCGGCGATTCCGTAGCCGTTATCGACCGCAGCCGCGGCGATGCCGGCCACGTGTGTGCCGTGCCTGTCGTTCCCCTCAGGACGCGGGTCCGGGTCGTCATCCTGAAAGTCCCAGCCGTTGAGGTCGTCGATGAAGCCGTTGCCGTCGTCGTCGATGCCGGGCTGACCCGCAGCCTCGGCCTGGTTGATCCAGCGCTGGCTGAAGAGGTCGTCATGGTCGAGGTCCACCCCCACGTCCACCACCGCGATGGTGACGCCCGTGTCGCCGTGTGTGATGTCCCAGGCAGCGGCGGCCTGTATCCTGTGCAGCGACCACTGCAGCGGATAGTAAGGGTCGTTGGGGATGGCGTCCGTCCCGTCCCGTCCTGAGCCGGGTATTGCGCAGGTCCACCTCACAGGTGCCGCTTCGACCCATATCACCCCGGGTGCAGCCTCGAGGCGCTGATGCCACTCCTCACCCGGCGCACCTTCAAGGAGCTCAATCTTGAATATCCTGCTCAGAACAGGGTGCTGAGATGCTCGGGTCGGCAGACGCAGGGGTTTGATAGCCGGTGCTTCACCGGGGTCATCCCGCCCGTGTTGAAGCGCGCTGAGCCACCGATCGGAGGGACGGCCGCTCTTGGTCACATAGGCCGGGTCGAGCTCGAAAACAAGGGTTTGGAGGTGGCTGGGGGTCGTAATCTTTAGCCCCGCGGGGTCGGGTTCAGTCATCCGGCCTGGATGCGGCGGCATCGCCCGGCAGTGAAGCACGGCTGATAAGACAACCGCGGCTGTGAAGAGGATTCGATTCGGCAAGTGTGCCTCATAATATGATGATATTCAATGTATGACCGTCACCGCCTGCTGTCAAGTGGTGCCTCTTTCGGATTTCGGATTTCGGATTTCGGATTTTTTACCACTATCCACTGATAGCTGAAAGCCAAAAAACATCCTTACATTAGGATATGACCACAGAAATTTCACACCCTTACTCGTGAGTCTGTTCAAGCGCAAGAGCGCCCCGTTGCGCAGTGTGCTCTTCGTCTGCACAGCTAATGTGACCCGCAGCCCGGTTGCCGAAGCGTTGTTCAAACGGCTGGCAAACGCCTCCGGTGAGAAGTGGAAGGTTGCTTCAGCCGGGACCGGGACGGTCAGAGGCGTCCCACCCAACCCGGTGATTTCGTTCATTATGTTTCAGCGGGGGTTTCCGATCCGGGACCATCGCTCGCGCCCGGTCAAGCGCAGTCTGCTCGACCGGTTCTACTGGATAATCGTGATGGAGCGGACTCACCGGGAGAAGCTGCTCAAGCTCGACCCTGAAGCCGGGGAGCGGATCCACGTGCTGCGTCAATTCGGCTGCGAGGAGCCCCTCCTGGAGCCGGATATGCCCGATCCAACCGGCAAGGATGTGGACGACTACCGCGAGCTGTTCGATATCCTCGACCAGGAGATACCCCGTATCCTCAGGGTTCTGCAGAACAGGGTCTCGGATCTGGGATGGGAGGAGGTGTAGTCTGAAATGGTCGATTTCGGATTGCGGAATGTGGATTGCGGAATGCGAACTAAAGAAAACCCGGCCAGCAATCCCCGCCTTCGCGGGAACAGGGCTGACCGGGCAACACAATGGAATAAATGAAGGGGACATCTCCCGGGAAACTTACCTCCAACTACTTTGTCGGCAAGGTGCTCATAGTTGACGACGGTCCCGGCTCGGTCTGCTGGATAACGTTACGCGATGTAATGACGTTGCTCGTAAGATCGATCTCACATACATTCCAGTAAAGACCGGAGCCGGTCGTGGGAACATGGTAGGTTTCCCTCGGACCGTTTGCGTCGTAGATCTGAACCACTGCGTCGGAAGTTGTAATATCGGGGCTCTCTTGGTTCACGGACTGGGAGTAGTTGTGAACGAAGTAGTAGTAGGTTCCAGAACGAGCGGCATACACCGTGATGGTCTCGGGGCCGAAGCTATCGACGTCATCAATGTCGAGCCAGACATAGGGGGCGTCGGCACTGTCACCCCTGGATGCATAATATATATGATGCATTCGTCCTCCAACCGAAGGCGTCTTCATATGCGAATCGAGGTCATAAGGCACAACACCCCAGGTGAGAATAATCCTTAAAGCGCCGGCCTCTCCACCGAGCTCGGGGGAGAGGGTGAAGTCGGCGGTAGCGGTCTGATCATCGACTATCAGCACATAATCGTTGGTGCTCGGATAGTAACCGGATGCCGATGCGGTCACACTGAAGGTCCCACAGGGGATGCTGGTGATGGTATAACCACCGCTATCATCAGTTGTGCCGGACAGCCCGAGTTGGTTGATTATCACAGCAGCTCCCGCGACGCCGAGACCGCTGGTGGCGCTTGTCACGTGCCCGGTAAGTTCGCCGGTTTCCTCCTCATACGGGGCAAGGCTGACATCGACCGTCGTCCCCTCACCATCTCGCACCACGACCCCGTCCACGATCTCCGTGTCAAAACCATCCTTGGTGAAGGTCAGGGAGTATTCCCCCACATCAAGCGATTCAAACCGGTAACATCCGCTCCCGTCTGTAGTATCCGTCCGACCTTCATTATCGAGTATGACAATCGCCCCCCGAATCACACTACTATCGGTCTCGGAACGAACCACGCCGTGGATGCTGCCCTGCTCCGGCTCATCTTCAGGGGCGAAAATTGAACAGCCGTTCAGTGCGATCAACGCAGCGAGGACTAAAACAGGTGTTGGAAAACTTATTCTGTAGCTGGACATTAAGACTCCCTTTGTAATGATAAAGATAAAGATTCCCCGGAGGCGATCCGTCAGAAGCCGGACTTTCAGCCTACTCTCCCGCCAGGTTGCCATGGCTTGTGCCTAAAGGCGCAGGACGGCTTAACTTCTCTGGTAAGGGATGGGAAGAGGCGGGATCGTCCGATATTATTGCCTTACTTCCCTCGCAATCTTTTATTCATTTTCTGTAAGCCTGACTACGATGAGGAACCCGCAGGATATTTACAACATTATCTCTATCAATGATTCTGTAAAGGATTCTATAATCGCCCACTCGGATACGATATACATCAGGCGCACCGGTCAACTTCTTACACCCCCGTGGTCTGGGTTCCTCTTCCAATGAACGTAGCCTGCTGATTATTCGTGAATGAATATTCTCCCGTAGCTTGTCAAGATCCCCCTGTGCTGCAGGATATATGTAAATCTCATAGACTCTACCTTCTGTCATAGGTGCGCTTTCCAGCGAGGTATTCGTCGAGGCTCACTGCTTCTCCACCATCAGACTCTGCTTGAAGAACCAACGCCAGATCAAGAAGGTCTTCGCGTAGTTCAGGGTCATCCAGGAGTCTGGTAAAGAGTTGTTCCCTCTCTTTATCTGTAATTGTTTTTACGCGGTTTACCAGATCATCTATGGATTCAGACATTCAACTTTCTCCAGTTTTTAGAATTGATGGAATCTACAAAAAATCCCCGGAGGCGACCTACTCTCCCACCAGGTCCCCCTGGCTTGTGCCTTAAGGGGCTGTGCTACTTGGCTACCTGTGTCTGAACTTAGGATCGTAGAACTGTTCCCTGGTCAATCCAAGGTCTTTAATTATTTCCTCAACAATTCCGCGGGGAATGTCTCCGGTATGTTCAGCAAAAGTTATTAACTGTTCAGGTTGGAAGGGATTGGAATAATGGCGATGGCTGCCAGACTTTCTTATCAGTTTACATCCTAATTCGCGCAGTCTCTTATCCAGCTTAAGTGCACTCCAGACAGGATACTTAGAAGGCATATCAAGCGACCAGAATGAACTTCTTTCTGAAGGCCTCAGGGATGGGTCTTCCTGAATCCCTAAGCGCCTCCAGATGCGCCTTCGCTGCCTCCTGGAAATTTAAGACAGCTTCATATTTAGTTTCACCCGAAGCGTGACAACCGGGAAGGAGAGGACTGTTGGCAATCCATACGCCGTCCTCATCCTGGCGCAATGTGATATTCCCTGTTTCAACTATCAATTCTGTAAACCTCATCAATTGAATACTAATAAATTACCCGGAGGCGATCCGTCAGATGCCGGACTTTCAGCCTACTCTCCCATCCCGATAAATCGGGACAATGCCATCCGCGTTAGCACTTCCAGGTCATTTATCACTACCGTAATCCCAAGGCGAAGGAATCCCGAGCCGATGACAGATGCCTCGCAAGAGGAGATTCCGAAGTTCCGTGTGGCGCGGAATTGCTTCTATCCGACCGTTAGCCAGATTTTGGTAGAGTGAATGGCTTGCCCCCTCACGAACTTGAACACAACCATGACGTCTTAAATGCCTTAAGAATTCGCTGCGTTTCATCAGCGATTAAGGACTTCCACCCGGGCATCCTGGGGAATGCCTCTCAATGCCTCCTCAAGGCGATATTGCATGATTAGTTCAACTGCATCCAGCACATTCTGCCGACATTCTTCCTCAGTCTTGCCCTGACCGTTGGCGCCTGGAACTTCCGGACAATACCCAATGATCCAGTCTTCATCCTGCTCCAGGACGATGTGAAAGTTGTGCGGCATCTATGTCCCCCAAATTAGTCGTTTAGTTGGTTAGTCGGTTAGCCGGCTAATCAGGATCGTCGAACCGACGAACTGGCGAACCGAGATAAAAATCCCCGGAGGCGATCCGTCAGATGCCGGACTTTAAGCCTACTCTCCCACCAGGTTACCCAGGCAGTACCATCGGCGCAGGACGGCTTAACTTGATTATTCACTAAGGGCAAGAGCTTCTGTGGTTACTGTGAAGATGTCGCGGGAGTTATATCTGTCCAGGGCATTAAGAATCTCAATCCCGATGAGCTTGCCATTGGTATCGAAGTCCAGATTTATGCCCTCTTCAAGCTCCTCAGTCCGTGCGACCTCTACTTCCTCTATCCGGATGTATAGGGCATCAACTTCTTTGTCATATTCGAGTTTCACTTCTGTAGTTCCTTTCTTACTACAGTTACAACGACAATTTTGTCAGCGTAATCTGAAACCGTAACTTTAAGCCTGTTTCTACCTTCAGGTCCCCACAAGTTGACCCTATTCCTTACAGATGTTGTTTTGTCTGATGGATTTAAGATTGCCTTCTTGACTTCATCCTCGGTTATTTTCCGCCATTTCATCTGACGACGTGCATGACGGCTGAAATGTATAATCACTTATAATTGACAGAAAAAATCCCCGGAGGCGACCTACTCTCCCACCAGGTTACCCTGGCAGTACCATCGGCGCGGGACGGCTTAACTTCTCTGTTCGGGATGGGAAGAGGTGTGACCCGTCCGCTATAGTCTCCGAGGAAATTTGTGGATTCCGGCCTTCGCCGGAATGACGATGCTGGATTCCCGCTCCCAGCTTTTCCTGACTTTCGTCAGGACAGGCGCTGGGGCATGCTTCGCGGGAACGTGCCCCGTCGGTCAAGGGCTGCGGCAACCGGCTCCGTCGCGCTGGGGGGGGGAACGCATAACGGAACCGGCGCCGCAAAGGAAGTGATCAAGTGAGCAAGTGATAAAGTAAGCAAGAATACGATTTCTATAACTTGATCACTTGATTACTTGATCACTTGATCACTTAGAAGCGAAAGCTCTTGATCATCTGCCGGGAAGGGATATGCGATTTCGGATTTAAATCTCAATCCGCATTCGAGAGGTTTTCGGTCAAGCCTCACGGCCTATTAGTATCACTCGGCTGAATGCGTTACCGCACTTACACCTGTGACCTATCAACCTTGTGGTCTTCAAGGGGCCTTCAGTCCACTTACGTGGAGGGAACCCTAATCTTGGAGTGGGTTTCGCACTTAGATGCTTTCAGCGCTTATCCCTTCCGAACATAGCTACCCGGCGATGCGGCTGGCGCCACAACCGGTACACCAGAGGTTCGTCCATCCTGGTCCTCTCGTACTGAGGACAGATCTCCTCAAGGTTCCTGCGCCCACAGCGGATAGGGACCAAACTGTCTCACGACGTTTTAAACCCAGCTCACGTACCGCTTTAATTGGCGAACAGCCAAACCCTTGGGACCTTCTCCAGCCCCAGGATGCGATGAGCCGACATCGAGGTGCCAAACCTCCCCGTCGATATGAACTCTTGGGGGAGATAAGCCTGTTA
>MWJR01000143.1 GCA_002127415.1 Calditrichaeota bacterium AABM5.125.24 | reverse complement strand
CCTCGTGCGCCCGTAAAAACAATAACTTGAATGGCGGACGGGGGCGTCCGCCTTGCCAAATCTTGCATTCTCGGACACCCTGCTTCGCCGGTCCGACAAGTGTCTACAATAAAGTGCCCTGATTAATATTCAACAGCAAACCTAACGTGCCATTTTTATCATCATTTCGGTCTTTTCGATCATATAACTGTGTGTGGGTGTTACCCACACTACATCTGCTAAACATAAAACTGGGCCTGGGCGTTAAAGAGCCTGGCGTATCTTCCGTTGAGCGCGAGCAGCTCTTCGTGGGTGCCGCTCTCGGTAATCCTTCCCCCTTCGAGCATAAATATCCGGTCTGCCATCCGCACGGTTGAGAATCTGTGGCTGATGAGTATCGCAGTCCGGCCTTTTATCAGCTGATGAAACTTGCTGAAGACCTCATATTCAGTCCTGGCGTCCATAGCGCTGGTCGGTTCGTCGAGCACTATAAGCTGCGCGTCACGGGTGAAGGCTCTGGCCAGCGCCACCTTCTGCCATTCACCTACGCTAAGTTCCTCTCCATCCTCAAACCACTTGCCCAGTATGGTCTCGTAACCCTTCGGCAACCCGGACAACACCTCGTCGGCGCCCGAGAGTTGCGCCGCACCTATGATCCTTGCGTCTTCGGGCTGCAGCTCGATGTTGCCGAACCAGATATTCTCCCGGGCCGACAGATGGTAGTGTGCGTAGTCCTGAAAGATAACGCTTATCATCTGACGCAGCTCAGTGGTTTCAAACTGGCGAAGGTTCACGCCGTCAAGGGTTATATTTCCTCCCGTCGGGTCATACAGCCGGCAGAGCAGTTTGATCAGGGTGGTCTTGCCTGAGCCGTTATCACCCACCAGCGCCACCACCTCGCCCGGCAAGATGGTCAGACTGACGTCCTCAAGCACCTTCCTGATTCCGGTGGGGTAGTCGAAGCTGACATGCTCGAAGCTGATCCCGCTCTGCAGCCTCACCGGAACCGGACTGGGATGCACCGGTTCGACCACCTTACGCTTCAGGTCGAGAAACTCATAGAGATGCGATAGATAGAGGTTGTTTTCATAGAGGGTCGTCAGATTGTTCATAACCCCTCTGAGGAAGGTCAGTCCACGCTGAAATGCCTGGTGATACATAACCAGATCGCCCAGTGTGATGACCCCTTGCACGGTGCGATAGGCGATGAACGCATAAGACCCGAACACCGCCAGCGTCACCCCGATCTGGCCCACCAGCTCTGTAACCGCACGCTTTCTGGCAATGGTAAGTTTCTCCTTCCGGAGTTGATTGCGCAGCTCTCGGAACCGATGCCTGATCAACTGCCCCAGATTGAACAGGCGAACCTCCTTGGCGTAGTGATCGGCCGTCAGCACCCAGTCGAAATATCGGGTGCGTCGTTCGGTCGGGGTGCGGCTGCGTGTCCAGCGAAACAGCCGACCCGAATACTTCAACCTCACCAATGCGCC
Source organism: Calditrichaeota bacterium AABM5.125.24 (assembly GCA_002127415.1). Taxonomy (GTDB): domain Bacteria; phylum Electryoneota; class AABM5-125-24; order Hatepunaeales; family Hatepunaeaceae; genus AABM5-125-24. Next base: position 8,880 of record MWJR01000143.1, on the reverse strand, counting down.
GGGGATAGCCGCCAGAAACATCACCACTACTACAGCCCAATGGAAGGTGAACAGCAGGCCGGCCATAGCCGTGAGCGATATAGCGTTCTGACCAAGCTGAACCAGCCCGTTCACTATCTGGGTGGGGCGATAGGGTCCTTCCTGTTGAGCCCGGTGGAGGGTGTCGTAGTATTTGGGGTTCTCGTAATACTCGAGGTCTACTTCGATGGATTTGGCGTGGATCTTATCAAACAGGTGGTCAGCCACCGACAGCGACTGTCCTTCGTTGACCAGTCCGGATATCGAGCGGGCGAAGCCCGCGAGGAGTTGCACCAGGGCGGTGATTACGATGAGAAAGGCTACATATCGGAAAGCCGCGGCTTTGTCGGGCGCAGTCAGACCGGTGGCTACCGCATCCACCACCAGCTTCATCAGGTAGACGGTGACCAGCGGCAGCACCCCCTGTATAACAATGAGGGCCAGGCTGGCTATCGTCCAACCTGGCCCACTTTCCCAGACAAGGCGTACCGCCCGCCTGAGGCGCAATACGCCCAATATTTTGGGTTTAACTGAGGCGCTGATTCTCACGAGTTAATGACAGGCGGCTCCAGTTGGTGAGTTCTATCAAACATTACCCAGGGATGCAAGCGGCAGTCCAGCCAATCCGGTCTGTGATCAGAGGGGTGGATATGGAATGCCTGAAGGACTTAGGGCTAAACCGGCATATTCTGTTATGCTCAAGTCGCAGCCAACCAGTCAGCTATATAATCCACCGGGTTGCTGATCACCTGCCCGCAATACCCGGGTCACCTTCAGCTGCTTGAACTACAGAGCTGTCCCCTATCACTACTTCAGGACAGGATTGTCAGCAGCGTTGGGACCTTGAGGATTAAGAAGCACCGATAATGTTACATTTGTTGCAAGGGCCAACGCCGGTTTTGCAGTTCTTCAGATTGTCGTCTGGACTTCCGTCAAGAAAATCCCCCGCCGTCTTGCACTGAAGCAACACGTCTTCTTCCGGTTTACCTCTGACCAGCACCGTTAGTTTGGGCTTTTCCCACAATTTCTTCATTTTGTTCCTCCCGGATGGTTACTGCTTTAAGAGTTTCTATATAGATTTAAATTAGTTCTAATGCCCCTGCTCTTGTGTGCGCCATATCACAGAAGTAATCCACAGGCACGTCCATTTCGCCGGTTTCCAGGTGAGCTGTGGCCGGGCACCACATACAGATGTTAATAAGCGGGCACCCCCTGCACGTCTCGAGAAAGACCTTCTTACCGGACCGCATGTTCAGCACGCCGGGGATGAACTCCTCCCAGGCCTGCCTGAGGTTTCCCCTCCTCAAGTCATAGATGCAATCCGGATGCCGGAGTGAGGAACATAGATGCAAACCCCCGTTCCAGCTGAGGGTAAAGCTGTTCCTGCCCGCACCGCAGTGAAACAGGTGGTTGCACAACTCACCCGAACCCGCCGGATCGACTATTTTTTCGCATTCATCACTCAGCGCCTGGAGCCGCTCCGGGTCTGAACGCTCCAGATCCACAACCTCAGCCGGGGTGAGTCTCTCGGACTTAATCTCCTCGTTTCTGATCTGATCTCCATCGTAGCGCAGATGGAGGAAAGGATCGAAACGGAAGAAGTCCTTGGTCTTCTCCCGGCAGAAGTCAGCGATCCGGGGTATCTCGTGGACGTTCGATCGGAGAGCCATCGCCTTGAAGCGGACCTTTATCCGGTTTTCAAGAAGCAGGTCGAGTCCCCGAATAAAGGCGTCGAAGCTGCCCCGCTTTCGCGTCACACGCTCGTAGGTTTCGGCGGTCACTCCGTAGACCGACACCTCGATATCCCTCGGAGGGTATCTTCTAAAGAGCTCTATATGATCCTGGTTTATTAACACCGCATTGGTGAAAACCGAGACCAGAAGACCTTTCTTCTTAAGGTCGAGATAGATGTCGGAAAAATCACCCCTGAGGAGTGGTTCTCCCCCTGAGATCAGACACCAGAGCGCGCCAAGTGACACAGCCTCATCGACTATCCGGTTTATCTCCTCCCGGGTGAGCTCTTCACTCCTTGCCTCCCTGTCTCCGGCAGGAAGGTTTATGTAACAGTGGGTGCAGTTGAGGTTACAGCGGGCGGTCAGCTCCAGACAGAAGCTGATGAGGCTCCTCTTGCCCTTCAACCTGTCCCAGACCCGAAATTCCGGCAGGGGGATCGATGACAGGATGGAACCGCTCAACCAGACGATCTCCCTCTGAGAGGATTGATAAACCTCCAGACCGGAGCCAGCAGTGGTAGAATAGACCCTCTGCGAGTCAGAAGGGCTATCAGATACCTCTCCGGACCAAGCCCCAGGGAGATCTCGGTTCCATTCCTCTCCACCCCGGTAACACACCCCAGGATGCTGTCCCTGGGAACAGGACCATCCATCTTGAGAGTGTTATCCCCTTTTATCAAATAGGCATCGTTTCTCTTACGCACAACACGGTGGATGACCAGCCTTCCTGTATCCGGCTGGATAAAGGCCACCACATCACCCCAGCGCGGCAGTGTGCCCTTAAGCGGGCTCACAGTAATCACATCGCCGTTCCGAATGATCGGGGCCATGCTGAACCCCTTGGCCCGGAACCTGAACGGCACGCCTCTATCGAGAACAGCAACAAGTAGCCCTGTGAGCGCAGGAATGGAGAGCGATAACTCGCCACCTTTCCTGCTGAAGATAGCAGGCTTAACTCTCTGGTAACTCAATGAGCATCTTACGCTTGAGGAGCTCCTCCACAAGCCCTTTCACATCAACCTCAATCTCTGCGACAGGCCCATTATATTCTGCAGCAAGATCCTCCACCACCCCCCGCAAGGTCCTCTTTCCGTTCAACCTGTTCCAGATTACTCTGGCGGTGGAATTTAAAGTATAAAGCTCATCCTCCATATCGCCAATCCCCGACGAGAGGGGAACCAGAATATACTCACCCTCAATCTCCCGGGCCACCAGCTCCGAGGGGGCATAGATTGCATCCAGTCTAACGACATCTGTCATGAAGATCTCCCGTCTATGCGATGGAAAGAACTTACGTTAAAGATGAGGCGCCCGGCCTCCAGCTCGACACCAATGTCAAGTTTCTGCGATACTTAACCGTTAATAATTCACGCAGACAGCCCCCACTCCGAATTATGTGGGAACAGGAGGCGATCGGTCCTTCAGTTAACTTGGACAGGTCTAATTCAGTTACTGATTTGGCAAACGAGGTCACAGGACTTCGAATGAAGAAAACTGAAGGCAAGATTTTCCAATACCCACAGCGCTTCTGTAACAATTTTATTGAGTATAATATATTTTCAGCGTGATGTCAAGAGTATTTTTGCAAATTGTGACCAAATGTTCTTTGGTATCGTGGTGAATCGGATAATTAGACCTCACTTCTGCAGGTTTCGATCAGCTCCTCTTCGGTAACAGTCGGTTCAGCCCCGGTGAATCCCTTTATCTTCTCTCTCCAATCCCTTACCTCCCAGGACATCTCACCATCTTCAAGCAGGCCGAGATACCTGGCCTGGGCGTGTGCTATCTGACACTGATACTCCACGGGTGTGTCCAGCGTTCCGTGTTCCATCCACGACATAGCGGGACACTGGCTGCAGAGCCCTTTCAGGAAACAACGGGCACAGCGCGCCAGGTATTCGGGATTGCTGGCCCTGGTGGCCCTGATCTCCGGGAAGAAACGGGTGAGAGCGTCCTTGAGCGAGCCGCTGCGCAGGTCATAGACCGTGTCCGGGTGTCTGAGCGTCATACAGAGCTGCAGGTTTCCGTAGGCGTCCACGCATCCGCTGCCGACACCTGCTCCGCAGGCGAAGAGTCTATCACCGGTGGGACGGGCGTAGCTGGCGCAGAACTGCTTCATCCCGTCGATGTAAGCCTCCTTGTAGCGGGCGCTGAGCTTCAGCCCCTCCTCCGGCGACATCCGGAGACTCCTGATGAGGCGGTTCTTCTCGTCTGAATCGCGGCGACTGCGAAGGTAGAAGGTGGCGGAGAAGGTCGGGGGCCCGTGCATCCAGGGGATTCTGCCGGCCCAGGCCTCAAACTGCTCCATCTCACCCCGGCTGGCCGACAGAGCCGTGCCCTTGACTCCAAACGGCACCCCTTTCTCGATGAGCAGGTTTATGCCCTTCCAGGCGGCCTCAAAGGAGCCCGGGGTTCGTGTTACTGCCTCATAAGAGCTCCTGTTCATACCGTAAACTGTAACCTCCATCTCCACCAGAGGCGGGATACGGACGAACAGCTCGGCAAGATGAGGCGTGATATGGGTAGCGTTTGTGAAGATGAGGACCTTGAGACCGAGCCTTCTGGCGAACAGATAAAGCTCCTCAAAGTCCTCCCGGATCAGGGGTTCGCCACCGGTGAACCTGACATTTATACAGCCCAGTGAAGCGGCCTCTTCGAGAATCCCCTTAATATCATCAGTGCTCAGCTCCTTTTCTCTGGCTTTAACATCGTCGGCGGGGAGGTTTATGTAACAATGTATGCAGTTGTTGTCGCAGCGCTCGGTGAGCTCCAGATCCAGGCTCTCGAGCAGAGGACGCCGGTTCTGCCACAGAGCAGCCCTGGCCGCACTCACCGTCTCTGCGTAATCATTGTCTTTCAAAGCCGCTTTCCCGAAGTTGACATTGAATGCATAGGGAGCAAACATCACAACCTTACTATACGGGCGCACGCCGTGCGCCCCTACATTATTAACAGTTCAAGGTCCTAACACTACTTTGTTAAGTTCTTATTGAAGTTATTGTAATTACTTGTCTTTGCGGGGCACGAAGTGCCGAAGCAACCTTTTTCGATAAACAGCTGAGATTGCTTCGCTTCGCTCGCAATGACTGAGCCTACCCCCATTGTCAAGACACGTTTTGGGCAAAATTAAGGTGGATACGAATTACTTTGTTCTTTAACTTACGTTAACTATATTACCGATGTCGGTCGAAACGGAAGCGGGCTCTGCTGGGGAGCAACCCGCCGAGGGATAAACCGATGGAGGCTCATCCAAACGATGGGACGGGCGTGGGGATTCCGTTCCCTGCGCCCATTCTCCTCTTGTCACCCCCATCGGAGGATAGACCTCCTTATGCCTTGAAAACCCATTCTCGCATACACCATATACCTCGCCCGGGGTTCTATACCCCAGCGACTGGTGAAATCGCTCTTTGTTATAAAACCTGAAGTAACGATCTAATCCCAGCTGCGCTTCAACCGGCGTCTGGTAATCGTGCAAGTAGACCTCTTCATACTTCACCGATCGCCACAGACGCTCGGCGAAGACGTTGTCCAAGGCACGACCGCGACCGTCCATGCTGATGCTGATCCCATGATCTTCAAGAACGCTGGTAAAGCTATTGCTGGTGAATTGAACCCCCTGATCCGTGTTGAACAGCTCCGGCTGCCCAAATGTGAGTGCCTCTTCAAGCGCTGAAACCGGTCTTTTTTTTAGCCAGTCCAGCTCCACTTTCAGCTGCCCGATCTGCTGGTAGAGTTGATCGCGGAGCGCCTCTTCTCCAGCTTGGGACCTGGCTCGTCCGTTACTGAAAATATCCGGCAGCGCTTCCAGTGCCTGTTTTTTCCACTGTCCAAGCTGGTTCGGGTGAACGCCGTAGGACGAAGCGATCTCGTTAAGGGTTCTCTGCCCACGGATCGCTTCGAGAACAGCTTTTGCTTTCAAAGATGCACTGTCCGTTTTGCGTTTCATCTTTACCCCTAAGTGAAATTACCTGCAAGATAATTTCCACCTTAACACCCTGTCCAGTTTTTGGGGGTAATTATAAAGAGGCGTTATTTTCGACTTTCACAGGTCCGATTTTGCAATATGAGAATTCCAATGATCCCTTTAATTATGGTGAAATGATCAAACAGCGTATTTATAATCCTAAAATTGATAGTTTTTCCTTTTTGAAACATTATCGCTGGATTAGGGATAACATGTTCTATTCCAAGTCGATTAACCGCGGTCTGGATTGTCTCCAGATACATCCCCATACCGGATTCATCCGTCAATATCCCTCCCTGTTAAGGAAGCCGCATTCCACCTTGTTTGCGCAACCCGAACTTCATGAAAGCCTCTGTTTCTCAAAGTCTTCACTACACAGGATAGAGGATTGTATCACAACTAAAAATACACGGGAGGCTTCATAATTGCAAATGGAAAGGCGGCTCATTTCCAGCCACCTTCAAAATTTGGGAAGTTTGCGTTGTTATGTCTTGAGCAGCCGCACCAGGTCCTCCTTACTCCTCAGTCGGGAGATGTGGAGTTCACTGACTCGGCCGAAGAGAACCTTGCCCTTCAGGCGTTCCAGGTCCTCCTCGGGGTTCTTCGCCTTGATGATCCTGAGGAAGTCGTCCTTGGTGCGGGTGACGCCGGACTGGAGCGTCTGCTTATGAGATTCTCGGGGATTCCCGATGAGGCCACCCCGAATTCGGGCATAGTCTCGATCCTTCGCTGGGGACAGAAGAGCCGGAAACTCCTGTCACTGTTGCTGATTCGGGCGATTTGCGAATTGATTAAAGGATTTTGGTGCGAATGCAAAAAAGAGGGTAAGGAGACTCGCGTATGGTTGGAATGCTTGTGTATACTTGCATAGAGGTGAGAAAGGCAGCATCATATGCTGCTTACCCCTCACCACTGACCTTCCAGCAGTGACGCGGCATTCGCGATATATTCCAAACTCAATATTGAAGCGGTATCTTGAAGCATCGGGATGACTGCAATGTCTTTAGACTCGTAAGCGAAGGCAACCTGATTGCAACCCAACTCAGAACATACCCGCAATCCCCTCCGTCCCCAATCGTCAAAGCAGCACACGCGGATGGGAGAGCGGCTTAAACCCCATGAGACATACCACGCCCCGTCGGAGCGCTCGCACGAATCGGAGGGGACCTACTATACTAAAAAGTCTATTGCCTTACTGTGTCCTTTCGATGCAAGAGTATTCCGAATGTTATTATTTCAATGTTTAGGGCTTATATTATGTTTGTTTATTCTCGGTTGCATGAGTGAAATATTTGATACTGAGAGAGAAAATCCATTGTTGATTCCAGATGCATACCTATATCCCTCATATAGTCCAGATGGAGGTGAAATAGTATTTATCAAGCAACATATCACAAAATATAATCCAACTAGTCAGACACCTATTATAAACCCGGATTCTTCAGGACTATGGATTATGGGTAATGATGGTTCTAATATGCGAATGATTTTAAATGGAACTAATATTTGTAGCCCCGTATTTTCTCCGGTAGAGGATTTGATCGCTATGGGGTACAATAACAATATTGCTATCTATTCAGTGAAGGATTCTAGCATAAGCTTTGTTACCGAATCAGGAGAGAGTTATTTTCCATTTTGGAATTCAACAGGAATGAAATTAGTCTTCGACTCAAATCTTTCGTCTTTGCAGCAACCAAATGCATTACATACATTTAATTTAGAAGACAATGTGATTTCACCAATCACAATACACGGTAATCTTATCTTTTGTAAAATGCCAGTTTGGTACCCACATTATAACTTCATTTATTATCAAACTTGGAATGGAAGTAATCAAAGATGTATAGATAAATTTAACATTGAACAATCAGAAATAGAAACGATAATTACATCGCGTTCGAATAAGTATAAAGATCTCTCTTATCCACGTGTTTCGCCGGACGGAACAGAGCTTATTTTTGTTGATGATTTACAAATATGGAAAACATCAATCGATGGCAGTGGATGGATGCAATTAACAACTGATAGAGGTGATTGTCCATCTTGGTCCCCTGATGGACAGCGAATTGTGTTTACTGCACCAGATGCTGAATCATCGGTTGGTTTTGGAGTGATATGGACGATGAGCTATGATGGACTCAATAAGAGGCAAATTACATTCACTGCAGGCGTCACCATTGAGTGAAAATATTTACCATTTTGCAGATAAAAGGAATTAACAATGAAGACCATTTTTAATTCACTGAAACTTTTAGTCGCTTTAGCCATCTGGGTACCTGTCTTCGCAACTACACCGACACCTCCACTCAACTTCATCTACGTATATTTCCTTTACGGAGCGGAAAGAAGCACACCTCCTGATACGACTGCTATAGTGACATCTGAGGACATTCAGGATTTGCTTGATTACTATTCCATTGAAAATATTTACGTTGAATATCCTTATTTTATTGAAGAGGATACATTATTTACTGGTCAATATGGGAATCAGATTCAACGAATTAATCTCGCGAAAATATTTCGTATCGAAGTTCCAGATCAGGACGATTATGAAAGTGTAAAGACTTCATTATTAAGCCTTCAGGAAACATTGTTCATTCATGGCCCAATGGCTTTAGAATTTTGCATGATTCCAGATGATGAATTCTTCGGCGATCAATGGGGGCACACGGGTGGACAAAATAACTTTGGGATTAACACTATAGATGCTTGGGATAATTTTGGAATTCCCGACAACGTGGGAAGAGATGACCTTGTTATTGGGCAAGTAGATACTGGATTGGATCTCAACCATGCTGAATTCTATGGAAGAGTACATCTATTATCTGAAGAGGCAATAGGTGAAAATCATGGAACTTTGGTTGCTGGAGTTTTTGGAGCGAATGCTAACAATGGACCCAACGGAGACCTTGGTGTAGCAGGTGTTGATTGGCATTCTTTAATATTATCTCGTAGGCTAGATCATTGTCGTTTTGGACCAATCAAGTGGGCTTCGTGGAATGAATTAATGATTGCTTCGGAGACAGCCATGTGGGCACCTCCTTGAAAGGTAAAATACAAACCTTTCTCCGTGTCCACAAAATCAGGTAGTGTCCAGAAATAATTGAGATGGAGTAGTCGCGGTTGTCCTCAACCGCGACATAGTCGGGGCTGAGACAAACC
>MWJR01000128.1 GCA_002127415.1 Calditrichaeota bacterium AABM5.125.24 | reverse complement strand
GGTAGTGTCATTGATTAGTTGTGATGGCATAGTTCGTTATTAGATAACAGTTTGTTGAAGAATTGTAGTCGGGTTTGTCTCAGGCCCGACTGTGTCGCGGTTGAGGACAACCGCGACTACTCCATCTCAATTAATCCTGGACACTACCGAATTTTACGGCAGTCGAGATTCTGTTAAATATCCAGTAAGGCATCGACAAAGGTTTTTGCGTCAAAGGGATGCAGATCGTCTCTTCCCTCCCCCATCCCGATGAACTCGATCGGCAGCCCGAGCTCCCTCCTGATAGGGACAACAACCCCACCCCTGGCAGTGCCGTCGAGCTTGGTTACGATCAGCCCGGTGACCCCTACCGCTGCAGTGAACCCGCTGGCCTGGGAGAGACCGTTCTGGCCGGTGGTGGCATCCATCACAAGCAGCGCCTCGTGCGGAGCGGAAGGGTCGAGTTGCTTCAGCACCCGGCCTATCTTGGCCAGCTCATCCATCAGATTCCGCCGGGCTTGCAGCCGGCCTGCAGTATCGACCAGCAGCAGATCCTCTCCCCGCGCCCGTGCCGACTGGTAGGCATCGAAAGCCACGGCAGCCGGGTCGGCTCCGGAAGACTGCTTGATAATGCGGGCGCCGCCGCGTCTTGCCCACTCCTCAATCTGTTCCACCGCCGCGGCTCTGAATGTGTCAGCCGCCGCCACAACCGACCGCTTCCCCTGCAGGCTGAAATAATGGGCCAGCTTTCCTGCGGTGGTGGTCTTCCCCGAGCCGTTCACCCCGGCCAGCAGAATGACCCACGGCTTGGCCGTAAAGCGTTCGGGCCGCTCCGGTTGGCAATCATCGAGTAGAGAGATCAACTCCGACTTGAGCAACGCCGCCGGATCGAGACCACTGTGGGTGGAACGCCCGCTGCGAAGCTTATCCACCAGTTCCTCAACTGAGTTCACCCCTACATCGGCCTCGATGAGCGCCGTCTCCAGCTCATCAAGCACTTCGGCATCGATCTTGCCGGGCGTCAGCATACCGGTTAATTTCCCCAGCGTTTGCTGACGCGTCCGGGTCAGCCCGGTCTTAAACCGATCCAGCAGATTCACCGGAACATCCCGCTGAGCCCGTAGTATCTCACTTCTCGTTCAACTGGTGGCGCCAGTTCAGCTTATTGCGGAGCAGGGCATAGAATGAATGCCCGCTGAAGAGAACGATCCGTGTTTTATACGGTGCCCGCTTGATTGTTACTTTATCACCCGACTTGAGAATAAGGGCCCGCTGTCCATCAGCCGTGATCTGGAACTGATCAGCCTCAGTGTGAGTCGTGACCTCCACCGTCCTGTTTCCGTCCACTACCAGTGGTCTGTTGGCCAGCATATGAGGAGAGATGGGGGTGATTATTATCGCGTTCACGTTGGGCTCGATGATCGGCCCGCCTACCGAAAGCGAATATCCGGTGGAACCGGTGGGGGTCGATACGATGAGCCCGTCGGCGTTGAAGGTGTTCAGATAGACGCCGTCAATGCTGGTCTCAAGCCGGATGGTGCGGGGGAAGCCCCCCTTCTCGATGACGATATCGTTCAAGCCGAAGAAGGTCTGTCGCGCAGGGGCGGCATCTACAGTGCCTTCGAGCATCGTCCGTTCCTGAAGCCGATAATCCCCGGCCAGCAGCTCTCTGATACGCTCTCGCAATTGTGCTACACCAACCTCAGCCAGATAACCGAAACGACCCATATTGATGCCGATTATCGGCACCTGGCGCGACGAGATAATACGTGCCGTCCGGAGGAATGTGCCGTCCCCACCGAATGACAGGATAAAGTCAGCTTCGTCGGGAACCCGCTCGGATGGAAGGGTGTCCTGATCTTTCAGTTCGATTACTCCGGTCAGGTCGGAGGCAACCACGAAAGGAATATTTTCAGAGTTCAGCCATTTCAGGAACTCGGGCAGCACCTCAACCACCCGCGATTTTCCGATGTTGGCGATAATCCCCAGTCGGATGGTCTTCACGTTTCCAGCCTTGCAGTGCGGACCCGGTGCCGGGTAGGCCTGGCCCGGTCTTTGAAGAGACTGTGCGCCGTCTTTCCTATTGAGTTCCGCTCCAGTCCCACTTCGCGGAGCAGACTGGCCCTGTCACCGTGGGTTATGAACCTGTCCGGCAGACCGAGCCGCCTGAGCTCAACCGATAGACCGCGGTCAGCAAGGAATTCGAGCAGTGCAGAACCCACACCGCCCGACAGGGCGTTCTCCTCGACACTCATCCAGCGGGGATAGCGCGCCGCCAGCACCGTCAGGAACTCGGTATCGAGTGGCTTAATGCATCTGAGGTCAAGAACAGCAAGTTCGAGCTGATTATCCTTCGCCAGATCTTCAGCGGCCGCGAGGCATTCACTCAGCAACGGACCGACACCGATGATCAACCCGTCTGTTCCTTCACGCAGTAATTCGGGCCGCCATACATCAGTAGAGGATTTACCGGCGGTTTCGAATTTGGGGGGTATCCCGCGTGCGAAGCGGATTGCCACCGGACCGTCATCGATCTTCAAGCCTGCACGCAGCATGGCCCTGAGCTGCTGGCCATTTCTGGCCACAAATATATTAATCCCCGGTATATGACGCAGGTAGCTGATATCGAATGCGCCGTGATGGGTCGGGCCATCCTCCCCCACAAGTCCGGCCCTGTCCACCCCGAATACCACCGGCAGCTTCTGCAGCGCCACGTCGTGAATAACTTGATCGAAGGCACGCTGGAGGAAGGTCGAGTAGATCGCCACCACCGGACGCAGCCCCTGGGACACCAGCCCGGCGGCGAAGGTCACCGCATGCTGCTCGGCTATGCCGACGTCGAAGCAGCGATCAGGATAAGCCTCCTGGAATCTGACCAGGGCGCTCCCCTCGATCATCGCAGGGGTAACCACGACAAGCTTGGGATTCTTAGCCGCTATCTTGAACAGCTCATCGCTGAAGTGGGCACTGAAGGTAAGTTCATCCTTCCTCACCCTGCCTTTATCCCTCCTGGGCCCGGTCTGGGGGTCGAACTTGCTGACACCGTGAAGGCGGAATGAGTCCTCCTCGGCGAAGCGGTAGCCTTTCCCCTTCCTGGTCAAGACGTGAATCAGAACCGGACCTGAAATCCCTCTCAGCCACTTGAAGAGCCGAACCAGCTCCGGAAGGTTGTGACCGTCAATCGGCCCTACATACCTGAAGCCGAGCCTCTCAAACCAGAGACCCGGGATGAGCATTGCCCGGATGCCGGCATCCACACCGCGCAGCGCCTTGCGGAGCTTGGAACTCTTCGGCAGCCGACCGGAGAGCTGCCACATACTGTCCTTCAGCCTCTCAAAGCGCGGATCGGCACGTATTGATGATAGGGATTGCGACAGGGCGCCGATGTTGGGGGATATCGCCATCGAGTTGTCGTTCAGAACCACGGTCAGATCCACACCCGCTGCACCGGCGTTGTTAAGTCCCTCGAAGGCCATACCGCCCGTCATTCCGCCGTCGCCGATGACGGCGACTACTTTGAAGTCGTCACCGCTCAGGTCGCGAGCCGTAGCCATACCGAGGGCGGCTGATATCGAGGTGGATGAATGCCCGACGCCAAAGGTATCGTAGGGGCTCTCCTCACGGGTTGGGAACGGGGCTATCCCGCCGTATTGACGATTTGTGTGAAAACGATCCCTTCGGCCGGACAGTATCTTGTGCGAATAGGCTTGCGCCCCGACATCCCAGACTATCAGGTCGCGAGGGGCCTCATAGGCGTAATGGAGCGCGATGGTCAGCTCCACTGAACCGAGATTTGAGCCCAGGTGCCCACCGGTGCGCGACACCTTGTCGATGATGAAGCTGCGCATCTCTCCGGCAAGCTTCACCAGCTCCGGCTCCCGTAACTTCTTCAGATCATCCGGACTGTCTATGGTGGATAGAAGAGGATAAGGTTTCTTTTTATTCAATCCGCTCTTCCCTGACTTCAACGCCACCTTCACCAACCTGCAGCACCTTCAGTCGCTTCTCGGCCTGATCCAGCATCCGGTGACAGGTTTTAAGCAGTTTCTGCGCCTCCTCATACAGCACAAAGGACTTCTCCAGTGGGGTTGACCCGTCTTCGAGCTCCCGCGCTATTGCTTCCAGCCGCTGGTAGGCCTCTTCAAAGATCGATTCCTGATCATTCTTCTTTTCAGCTTCCATCACTCCTGACCTCTTCGACCGCAGCTAAGGCTCCGCCATGTTTGAAGCGGAGGTCGAGTTTACCTCCCACAGCGATATCATCCCCGCTTTTGACGACGACCCCATCCATCCGGGTTGCCACGCAGAAGCCCCTGTCCAGAACCTGGTCGGGTGACAATGCGGACAGTTGAAGCCGGATGGCTTCGAGCCGTCGCCCGGACTCGGCTACTGTGCGGATTATGGCGGCCTCAAGCCTTCGCGCCATCTCGTCAAGCTGCATCCGTTCGCCGGCAATCCTCCCCACGACCTGCCTGATACCGTAGCTGCCAGAGATGCTGCTGATCCTTTCACGCCACGTAGATACGGTGCGTTCCAGAGCGCGGTAGATGGCTGAAGCCCGTTCAGCAAGAGAGGCTTTCAACTCCTGGCGATCGGGAACCACAAGCGATGATGCGGCGGTTGGAGTGGGCGCTCGCAGGTCAGCTGCCAGGTCGCACAGGGTTATGTCGATCTCGTGACCAACGGCTGAGACCACCGGCACACCGGACTCAGCCACGGCTCGAACCAGCCTTTCCTCGTTGAACGCCCAGAGGTCTTCCAATGATCCGCCGCCCCGCCCCACCACGATCAGGTCAACCATCCCGAGCCGGTTGAAGGCTTCAATCGCCACGGCAATCTCCTCCGCAGCACCCTCCCCCTGCACCGACACCGGTATCAGGTATAGCTCAGCCGGCGGGTAACGGGTGCTGAATCCCCACACCAGGTCCCTGATGGCCGCTCCGGTCGGAGAGGTCGCTATCCCGATAGCGCGGGGAAACCCGGGCAGTGAGCGCTTGCGATTCAGGTCGAACAGTCCTTCAGCCGCCAGCTTGCGCTTCAGCTCCTCGAAGGCGGCCTGCAGGGGGCCTATCCCTACCGGCAGAACCGACTGAACATCGAGCTGGTATCGTCCCCCCTGCTCCCACACCGTCACCCGCCCGAACGACCTGACCCGCAGTCCGTCGGTGAGTTCAAACCCCGGCGCCGTCCGGGTCCGCCACATCATGCAGGAGAGCTGGGCTCCGCTGTCCTTCATGGTGAAATAACGGTGCCCGGAACGATGCAATACATAGTTGGATATCTCACCCTCCACCCAGAGCGGCGGCAGGCCGTCCTCGACCAGCCGACGTATAGCCTGAGTAAGCCTGGTTACCGAATAAACCTCTTCAGCGATCTTCAACGCGCCAACTGAAGGTTAAACAACCAGGTTATAATAAGGCTTGCCACTAAGCAAAGTCCGAGTGGAAGGTAAAGCCGAAACTTCCTCCCCTTTATGACGACGTTGCCGGGAAAACGTCCGAACAGCGGGATGCGCGGCCATCTGACAAGCAGAGCCGCCAGGAGGCCGATTACGAGCGCTGTTTCCAATAGTCCCATCACGTGCCCATCATCTGAGATGTCCATTCCGGTGTTCTCTTATCCAGAGGGACTATCCGGGTGGTGAACCGACCTTCTTCGATCTCGATAATTCCGTAGCTGCGGAAGGGTGCCCGGAGGCGGTCGGTGGGGCTGCCGGGGTTGAACATCAGCACCCCGTCCATCATCTCCCGCAGCGGCTGATGGCTGTGCCCGAAGACGATGAGGTCCGGCTGATTAAAAGCAGCGCGAGCTCGCCTGAGTGCCTGTTTCGCCGAACCGGAACCGTGTATGATGCCGATATTAACGCCCTCCAAGGTGGTCAGGCGCTTATCAGGAAGCCGAGCCGCCAGGTCGGCCTCATCCATATTCCCACTGACGGCCTCTATCGGTGCCAGCAAACCGAGCTGACGATATACCTCTGCGACGGTGAAATCACCGGCGTGGATTATCAGGTCAACCCCGGTAGCAGCACGTGTTATGGCTTCGGGCAATCCGGGCGTTGGCCGATTCAGATGTGTGTCGGACAGCACCAGGACCTCTAACAATGTCCTCTCCCGCTTATTTAGCGGAGCTTCTTCTTGTGACGGTTCTTGCGGAGTCGCTTCTTTCGCTTGTGGGTGGACATCTTATGGCGTTTACGCTTCTTACCGCAGGGCAATATCTCCTCGCTTATGTTCGCTTATGATTATAATGTTGCTTGGAAAAATTTCGTATAAGGATATTGTAGTCTGGGTTGTCCTCAACCACGACAGTCGGGCTTGAGACAGCCCCGACTACAGCTAAGTCACGAAAATGTTTTCAAGCATTGTTATAAATGTATGGCACCTGATGTTGTCACACAGTTCAATACCGCACGAACGCCTATCGGTGTTCGGCGGCTACGCGAATCATGTGACAACCTAATCTGTCATTACAATTAAAGCTTCACCTTACTGACTGCCTGGCGCAGTCTGGGAGACGGCTTGAAGGCCGGAATGGTCCGGGCTTTAACCTTTATCGGTTGACCTGTGCGGGGGTTCACCGCCGTTCGCGCAGCCCTTCTGACACAACGGAAGGTTCCGAAGCGTCTGAGTTCGACGGTTCCACCGCGCGCCAGTTCGGACTCAATCGTCTTCAGAACCCCTTCGAACACGCCCGAGACCTCTGCACGGGTAAGACCGGTGCCGTCGGATACATTCCGGATTATATCGGCTCTGTTCATACTCTTCCTCGTTCCTGTAAACCTATTTGTGGGTGGGGATTACAAGCCTCTGTCCCGGTCGTATCAGGCTCCTGCCCTCCAGACCGTTCTCGCGGCGCAGAGCACTCAGAGATACCCCGTATTTGCGGGAAATGCTCCACAGGGAGTCGCCACTCATTACAACGTGGGAGGCGCCGGAAGCTATCCGGTTGGTTCTCGAAACGCTTTCCCCTCCACCTCCGTAAAGCCTCAAGCGCTGGTTGGGATAGATATACCGCTTCCCATACAGGCCGTTAAGCCTCTTCAACCTGGAGACGCTCAACCCGTATCTGGCTGCGATCTCGCTCAGCGTATCCCCTCGCCGGACGATGTGCACCCTGTCGGTTGCGAGGTCGGTCGGCTCATCGTATCGACTCTGCACCAGTCTGTCCCGCTGCGGGGATACCCCGGGAATTACCAGAATCTGCCCGGCCCGGATGCGATGTCGGTTGCGGATCCCGTTCTTCGGGTGGTTGGCAATGATCCGCTGAGGAACCCCGTAACGAGCGGCGATGGTTGAGAGGGTCTCGCCCCGGCTCACCTTATGTCGAACGTAGCTGACCTTCTTCTCGGCGGGGATTGACGCATATCGTTCCCAGAAGCCGGCCTCAACCGCCCCGGCGGGCAGGTTTACCGTCACGCTGTCGCGGTTCGGCGGCGTGCACCACCTCACCAGCGCCGGGTTGAGTCTATTAAGGGTCTTCATATTCGTTCCAGCGCACTCAGCCAGAGCCTTCAGGTCAACGCACTCAGTTATGACGACCTCATCCATCTGCGGCACCGGAACCGGATCAGGGAGGGAGAAGCCATAATAGCCGGGATTCAGGGCGATGATGTATGCGGCCAGATAAGACGGCACGTAGTTCCTGGTCTGGCGCGGCATCCGCCTGATCTTCCAGAAGTCGCCGCCGTAGCGCTTGACCAGGCGTTTGACCTTATTCTCCCCGCAGTTGTAGGCCGCCATCGCCAGGAACCAATCGTCAAACATACCATACAGATCCCGCAGATAGGCAGCCGCGGCGCGGGTTGACAACACCGGGGCGCGTCTCTGGTCGAACCACCAGTCCACCTGGAGCCCGTAGCGCCGGGCTGTGGGTGCGATGAACTGCCAGGGTCCGGCGGCGTGTGCCCAGGAATAGGCGTGGACGCGAAAGCCGCTCTCGACCATAGCCAGATATACCAGCTCGTCGGGCAGCCCCTCCTCGCGAAGCACGGGCAGGATAACAGGGACCATCTCAGCCGACCGGTCCAGCCAGAGCTGCATCACCTTGCGTCCCTTGGTGCGGAAATACAGGATGGATTGCTCCACCTGACGGTTGAGCACCAGCGGCACCGGGGGCAGTTTCTCCGCTCGAATCGGCTTCGAAGGGCTGTCCGGATGAAGTCCTGAACTATCTATGAACGGAGCCTGCTCATCAAAGAGAGCCCCGGACATATCAGTCGGCAGCCTCAACTCGGACAGGGTGTCAATCTCATCCCAGATAAAGCTTGGCACCACATCCGCCGGCAGTTCATCAAGACTGAAAAGATAGCCGGCATAGGCGGCTTTTGCGCGGTCGATCAGATCTGAAAGCCGCGCCTCATCGAGGCTGCCCGGCTCTGTTTCAATAGTAAAAAGTCTCTCGAACAGAGCCAGATATTCGGCCTCTATCATCTCGCACTCGAAGACACCGGTCTCATCGATCAGCCGGTCGAGGAGGAGCTCACAACTGTCCAGCAGCGTGGATTCTGAAACCTCCTCAAGCAGAGCCCTTAATTCATCCATCCCCGGTTTGTCTACATAAGCCGGTTCCCGGGGGGCTATAAAAGCCAGGTTCGCGGTAAGTATTATCTGGACGATATTGTGCATTTTAGCGTAGAAGCGGGATCGATTTCATTTATAACATAGCCTGAAAGTCTGTTCACATTCAGTGATGTAGTCGGGCTTGTCCCAAGCCCGACTACCCCATACTTCAGAAAGGATCTTTCAAGCAGAGTAACAATTAACCGGTTAAGATACTATAAATTAGCCATTTTCGCAAGCTATTAAAAACATAATAGTAAACCCGACCTGTGTTCGGGTCGGGTTATTCTATCCTGGCGTCAGACGCCCTCCTCAGGAAGTTAATTTATTGTTATTACGTCAGGTTAACACACTTTTCCATATGAAAGTCGGCTTTGCCCCTATCACCGGATTAAGGTCATCCTCACCGCGCTCCAGTCGATGCCGTCACCAATCTTCAGGATGTAATCCCCGGATGCGACCGCCGCTACCGTTCCAGACACTGTGAAACGGTGGGGCCCCGGGGTGGAAACAAAGCTGACGGTTGACCATACCTCTCGGCCCATCAGGTCGAGCAGGACGATGTCTACAGGACCGGAGCCCCTGGAGAGGTATTCCACCGTGAAGAGGCCGTTGAAGGGATTGGGATAGACGGCTTCGATCTCAATACTGCGCGGGATGACTGCCCGCTCAGCCGGAACGGCGGGAGTCTCCAGCGCTCGCATAACGTCGATCCTGCCATATCCCCAGATTATGTTGGGCGCCTCACCGGTGAACTCGTCCGCCCTGGCGCTGCTGAAGATAAGGTTGCGCAGTTCGGCCGGTGTCAGCTCCGGATTGGCCTGGAGGATGAGAGCGGCGGCTCCCGCGGCGCAAGGACTCGACATTGATGTTCCCATCAGCGCGATGTAGTCGGCCGGTTCACCCTCCTCCCCGTTGTTTGACACGATCAGATTGTCGTAGCCGCTCTCGAACTGGATGATGACGGTATCGCGGCAGGATATGAGCTTCTGCCCCGGCGCGACGATGTCGGGCTTGAGCAGGCCGTCGATGCGCGGGCCGCGTGAGGAGTAATAAGAGATCGTACCTATAGTGTCAGGCGTTTCGTGCAGCTCACCGAGATAATCCCTCCAGCTCCGCCGCGAGATGAACGACCCGACCGATATGCAGCTGTCGGCGGTCGATGGCAGTCCCACGGTGTATTGCTGATCCGGACGGTGGAAGCGGATATTCCAGTGGTTGCTCACGATTCGCAGGTGAAAAGTCTGCGTGCTGTCGGAGCTGCTGATAACCTCTGCCAGGAAGGTGGTGTTCTCGGTGGGCAGAGGGTCATAGGGCATATAGATGCAGACCTCGGTGCCGCGGGGACTTGACACCTGATCGAGCTCGTCGTATCCGATCAGCTCGCCATCCTGGTCGAAGATACGCGCCGCAAGCTGCTCGTGAACCGATATGTCGGCATCGTCATACCAGGAAAGCACTAAATCCCAGAACATATCCTCATCGGCCGATCTGACCAGGATGGGAACCCTTTCAGTTGTATCACCCGGCTCGACCTCACCGGAATAGTGGATCCCATCAGCGGCCGAGTTTCCAGCCGACATAAACACGGTCACCCCCCGCGAAACCGCCCAGTCAACCGCCTGCTCCTCCTCTGATGACCCGTCATTGAAAAAGTCGTAGCCTCCATAGCTCATAGTTGCGATGTCGGCCTCGCACCAGGTTGCCGCAGCTCTCAGGGCTCCCACCACAGCGGCCGAGGAGGCCGAGGCTGTAACGTCGTCACCTATCTTCAGATATATCGGCTCGGCATCAGGCGCCATTCCCCTCCAGCGGCCTTCAGACAGCACACCTGAGCCGAAGGCGGTTCCAGCCACGTGGGTGCCGTGCCCGAGAACCGTGTTGGCCACATCCTCGCTGGTATCGGGATAATCGGCGTAGTCCATCGCTGCCGCGGGTTCAGGCAGATCACCGTGTTCGAGCTGAAAGCCCGAATCGAGCACCGCCAGGCGAATCCCCTCCCCGGTCAGCGGGGGGTCAAGCTCCCTGGCGGCAGCGGCTCCAGTCTGCTCCGCGGCCAGATTGTTCAACGGTTCAAGCTGGCGATAGGCTGCCGAAACACGCACCACCAGCCCCTCCTTAACCATTGTCCTTAATGACGAGGCCCGGACCTTAGCCAGCATAAAGCCGGTCCTGTGCGCCCCCACCGGCGGAAGCCAGGTGTTCGGAAACAGCTTGACAGCGTGAGCCTCAAGCGCGGTGTGTAACTTCCCATCAGGCGGAGCTTCGAAGTGCAGGAACACCGAGAGCTCGGGGTCGGGATCATCCGGAAGTCTGAAGGCCTGCAGCCGGGCCAGATTGGTCGTGGAGGGATCGTCCCGCCAGCTTTCAAGCAGATGGAGGTCTCGAACCAGGGTGGGATCGAGATTCCCCACTCGTGAGGCCTGACCGGCGAAAGCAGGGCCGGTCAGATGCCCAACCACAAACAAAAGAACAAAGGTTCTGGATAGTTTCAAGTTCAATCCCGGGTGTGCTGTTATATATCTGGTAGCACGGACAGTTGTCCGTGCTGGCCGACAGGAATGTCGGCCCTCCCATATAGACGAAGTGGTGGTTCGACCTCCATAAACAGGTTTGCCCGCGGACGGATCCCCGCCTGCGGGCAAAGCAAATCTACAATTCACACTTTTTGTGAAGACGGAGGACTATTTAATCAATGTCAACTGTCGTTGAACAGGTGTCAGTCCAGGTGCGGTCAATCGGAGGAAATACACACCTGAAGGAAATGCTGTGGCGTCCCAAACGGCGATGTAACTTCCGGCCGACGCAGCTCCCGAACCCAACAGAACGACATCCCGGCCGAGAGCGTCCGTGACAGCCAACCTGTAATCCGTCCGGTTCGGCAGGCTGTAGTTAACAGAAATCACACCGTTGAACGGGTTGGGATAGGCCGGATCGAGCGCATAACTGTTCGGCGGTGATACATCGGGCAGCAGCGCATCCTGTTCGCCGGTGAACCAGTCGTAGAGCTGGCGCAACACCTCGTGACGGGGGGTTGTTTCCGCCCGTCCGCTGACCGATTCAAAGGAGAAGCCGAGGTAGACGGTTCTCGAATCATTGATCTGGCTGATATAATATACACCGGCCAACCCGACCATATTCCTCCCGCTATAATAGGTAACCAGGCTGTCGGCTCCCCTCACCGGCGCCATTGTGGAGGGTGAAATCTGTCCGTTCCGAGCACCGCCCACTCCCGTGAGGAGCATCTGCACATCCTCGGCAATTGGGCGGTTGCCGGACAGCCCCTCAACCGTAAGCACGTCAACATCATCTTCCATATGCTGGGCTCCAAAATATTCGCTCAGCAGCCCCCGGTTCTCCTCGTAGTCGCCGATCCTTTTGCCTATGAGAAGGATGTTGGCGCTCCTGCGTTCGGAACCTAAGGCGGCTTCGAGCTGCCACCGGTCGAGCTCGTCCAGAGGTGGGTCGGCGTTACCGGTGACCCAGATGACCATCTCGTGGTCGCTCATCAAACCAGCGTCCGGCGAATAGTCTTTGGCCACATCCCAATGAGCCCAGCCCATTCCCATCTGCTCAACCGAGGTGTAATACCAGCTTTCGAAATCCTCGCCGTCATCGTCATCCACGATGAGTATATCCGGATGTCCCACGAGTATCTCGAAGTCCCTCTCGAGTGTTAGCCCCTGAGGCTCGGCATTCACGATTATCTTCATACGGACAGTGTGCGGGATGGCATCTTCGGCCACCTCAAAAATGAATGGGTCATCCCGGTTGGTGAAGCTTTCACCGGGTTCCAGGTTCGGGAAATCGACTTCGTTGATCTGGAAGATTATAGAGACGTCTTCCGCGCTTAGCACCACACTAAGCTCCTCGGTAACCACACCGTTTTCGTCATTGCTGACGGTGACGGCGAGGTTGACCAATTCACCGGGATCCATCTGACCGTTTTGGTTGTCGTCGAAGACTATGTCCAGATCTTCAATCATAAGCCGCGGTCTGGCCCCGAGCAGCAGCGACTCGTAGGCGTTGATTCTGCCCGCGCCGAGCCGGTCGTCGCCAATGTCGTCAG
Source organism: Calditrichaeota bacterium AABM5.125.24 (assembly GCA_002127415.1). Classification (GTDB taxonomy): domain Bacteria; phylum Electryoneota; class AABM5-125-24; order Hatepunaeales; family Hatepunaeaceae; genus AABM5-125-24. The sequence continues at coordinate 12,296 of MWJR01000128.1, read as the reverse complement.
CACCGTCAAGGAGAAGCTCCACAGCCTCATCGACGGAGAGACCGGGGAAAGTGGCCCGGATCAGGATCGCCACCGAGGCAGCGAACGGACAGGACATCGAGGTTCCGGAGAGGTCGGTATAACGGTTGCCCGGAATGGTGCTATGAATCGCTACACCGGGAGCTGCTATATCGACCCAGTCACCGTAGCATGAGAAGTTGGGTTTCCTGTCATCACGATCAGTTGCGGCGACGGCTACTACATGATCATAACCGGCCGGGTATGTTATTCTGTCATTATAGTTGTTCCCGGCGGCACAAACCATCATCGCATCATGTTCGTAAGCATAATTAACGACCTGCTGTCCCATATCATGATACTGAGAACCACCCCAGGAACAGCTTATAACCTTGGCGCCTGTGCGCGCCGCGTATTGAATACCTTCGTAGCCGTGAGTGACATACCCTCCTGAGCCAGCGCGAACCCCCATAATCCCGCAGCTGTAACCGACGCTTGCCACACCTCTTCGGTTATTGGTCACGGCCGATGCAATACCTGCGCAGTGGGTGCCGTGACCGTATCCATCATCCGGATTGTTATCTCCGTCCACAAAATCCCAGCCATAGAAGTCATCACGTTTACCGTTGTCATCGTCATCTCTGTCGTTGCGTTCATCGTTCTGGATTACGCCGTCGCCGTTCAGGTCTTCACCGGGATTGACCCAGCGGTTACCCAGCAGGTCTTCGTGGTCCTGGTCCACACCCGAGTCGATGATGGCCACCGGCACACTCCGGTTGCCGGTCGATATATCGTGAGCTTCGTTGGCCTGACACTTGTCGAGCCCATACTGACGATAGCGAAGTGGATCGTCGTGATCGAGAAACAGCCTGTCGATATAGCGCGGTTCGGCGAACTCGATCCCAGGGAGCTTCGACATATCGCGGGCGACATCATAGGGCGAAAGTGAAGCCGGGAAGTAAAGCGTATAGATGCTGGTCAGATCGGTCCCGCCAGGCTTGGGTGGAAAGCAGTGAGGGAAGGTCCGCTCGACCTTCTCGGCGGATACCTCGTCCATAAACCGGTCGATGTGCGACACACCGAACCTGGAAGCGTCTTCCACAGGAAGATCCACCTGGAATTCAGAGGTGACCTTGAAGACAATAATACCGGGCCTGACCTCGCTCTCCCAAGGAAGCTCCGAGGCGTTTGTGCCTGCGGCGATAAAAAGGGTGATAAGAACGGCAAACAGGATGCGAGTTGCGGGTTTCATAGTAACCTCATCATTGAGCCTTCAGCGGCCAGCTATCAGCTGTCAGTATGACAATCCTGAAGGGGGAAAGCTGAACTACAATCTAATATACTTCCATTATATGTAAAAAACAAGGGCTCGACGCATCCGACGGGGAAGTCTAACCTGTTAATATATAAGGTGGATACTTATATCCGCCCGGAGGGAGGCAATATGGCATCAACTCCAAACTACTGGTCACCCCCCCGCTCTGTCGAGGCGGGATGCGCTTACTATGGAGATTACGGCGATTACAGTGACTATTCCGAATAGAACCGGGAAGCCGAAGTGATCGACCACCAGACCGCCCACCCCCGCCGACAACATCGTGACGCCGAGGGTGCTGTTCATAACACCGATGTAGAGTGGTCGCTTATTTGCGGGTGCGTGCTGAAGGAGGTAGTTGCTGCCACCGAGCATCATGCCGGACACCGCTCCCCCTGCCGTGAAGAAAACCAGAGCATATAACGGCTCCGGCAACCCCCAGATGAGCTGTGCAAAAGCTGCCAGCGGCGTTGCCAACGTCAGCAGAGCTGCTCCCCTGAGCACCAACCTGTTGCGGCCTCGGTCGGAAAGATATGCCCAGAGGAGGTTGAAACACATCTCACCTGCAGAACGCGAGGCCAGAAAAGCCCCCACCCAGAATGGGGTCAGATCGAAACGGCTTCTGGCAAACAGGATATAGAACGGCGTCCCCAGAGTCCAGAGGGTAGTCAGATTCCGCAGGATGAAGTAGCGGCGAAACGGCCGGTCGGTAACCACGAGTCGGAAGCTTTCACGCAGATGCTCCCGCAGTCCGGTATAGCCGGTGAAAGGAACCGACGGTGATTCCCGCACCAGGCTGAATACCAATACACCGGCAGCAACCGTCAGAGTGGCCAGGCCGAACAGTGTGGCGAAGTTGTCCGGGTATTCTACCCCGGCCAGGACCGGATTGACCACCAGAAAGCCGACCGCAATCGCCATCACGCCGCCCAGGGATATCCGCCATCCGAAGAAGCTCCCGCGCCCGTGAACACCACCCCTGGCCACCGCAGGAACGTCCTTGCCCACAATATCCAGAAACGCTACCCCTGCCAGGCCACCCGAGACCGCATAACATGTTATCATCAGAAGGAACCCGACCAGCAACCAGTCGGAATGATCACCGCCCATAGTCAGGGTGAACAGCGCCATCCCCCCCATACAGAGCGTTCTGAACAGACCCATTAACCGATACCAGGGCAGCCGGTAGGTCCGCCTTGAGATGATCCGAGCTCCAAAGATCTGAGGCAGAAACCAGCCCGCCATATACATCGATGACCCAATTCCCACCAACCAGCCTTTATCTGTCAGGGTAACAAGAAGCAGCGGCAGAACGGTAGCGGGCCCGGTCAGCGCCTGGGCCATCCGGAACAGAACCCCGTTGACGATGCCAAGAAGGTATGAACTCCGGTTGCCCTCAGGCTTACCTGATACTTCCGGAGGCCCTGGGGAGGACCGACATTCCTGTCGGCCATGGTGTGAAGCTGTAGAGTGGGATATGTCCCCGGCTCTGAATTGGTCGATCACTGTTGACACACGGGACACAGATAGGTGCTGCGCTGAGTTATGATGCCCCGCTGAACGGGGACCACAGAGGCTAACATACTAAAGAGAGTATCTATCCGGAATCCTCCCCCCTGCCAGTCCAGAAATGATACCCTGCCACAGGGCGCAAGCAGTCCCAATGCGTCCTGCAGGGAGCAATCTGACCGTCAGCGCTATGCCGCCGATAACTCCTCCGATAATCAGTGTCGGCCAGGCCCAGACAGGAGTGTAGCGCCGGACGAGGAGGGCGTTGCTGCGTCCGCGGTGAAAGGCTTTGAAGGGGGAAAGCTCGCCCCCGGCGGTGACCGATACCCGGTGATAGGTCACAGCTTTCGGGGTGACCCACAGCTCCCACCCGGCCCGCTGCAGCCTCAGGCTCAGATCCACGTCCTCGGAATAGAGCCCGTAACCGGTATCGAAACCGCCGACCTCCTTAAGCGCTCCGGCCCGTGCCATAAAGGCGCATCCGGTGATGTAACCGGTCAACGCCGGTTGGTGTTTGTCCTGTCGGAAGCGGTGGCGCAGATGGCGATGGCCGATCCAGCCCCGCCACAAAGCTACAATTCCCCCCCCATACCATATTCTGTCCCTCCGGTTGTGGTAAAGGATATATGGCGCTGCAGCACCCGCTCGAGGATGCGACTCGAAAAGCCCCACCAGCTCAAGCACTGCATCCGGTTCAACCGTGGCGTCATTATTCAGGAAAAAAATGTAGTCGCCTCCATCCTTCAGAGCCTCGTCGAGCCCCTGACCGGACCCGACTGCAAAGCCGAGGTTACTGCAGTTTCTAAGAACAACCGCATCCGGGTATCGCTCAGCTATGGCTTCTGCCGAACCATCGGTGGAGCCGTTATCAACTACTATAACCCGCAGGTTGGGCCAGTTGGAAGCGGCAAGCGAGCCGACCGCCTCCAGTAGCAGTTCGCAGCGGTTCCAGTTGACAACCACCGCCGCCACTTTCGATCTATCCCGGTCCATCCCCTCCCGCCTGCAGCCTGCGTATGAATTTCTCCAGCTCCCGGGCGTATCGCTCCCAGCTCAATCGCTTGCAGACAGCCTCTATCCCGGATGACATATCGGGATTGCCACGCTCCAGGAAGTGCTTTCGGACAGCTCGGGCCAGATCGTCAGGATCGCCCGGTTCGACCAGGTATCCACTCACCTCGTGCTCGACCACATCCGGTAGTCCTCCCACCCGGGTAACGATAACCGGTCTCAGGCAGCGATAGGCGATGGGAACAATACCGCTCTGGGTGGCGGACAGGTAGGGCAGCGCCACGATGTCCGATGCCCTGAACCACAGAGCCACCTCTTCGTTGGGAATGTAACGATTGACCAGCCTTACTTGTCTGCCGGGTAACGACTGCACTAATCGGTAAATCCGGTCGCTCCCCTTATAGATTTCGCCCACCACAAGCAGCTTAAGGTTGTCCATATCGGACAGTTGCCCGGCCGCCTCCAGAAGTGTCTCAACCCCCTTATACGGCCTGATAATCCCGAAGTAAAGCACCACCTTATCCTCCGGGTTCAGATTCAGGCGTCTTCGAGCCTCCTCCCCGGGAACATCCTCTCCGGGAAAGATGTCGTAGATGGGATGGAACAGTGTTACAAAGGTGCTTCCGGGCAGCAGGCCTTCGATTTCGTTGATCTCGCTGCGGGCGTGCAGCACAAAGCCGTCCATCTTCCTCAACCCGTAGCGAGCCGCGCTGCGCCGGGGCCTCCCTTTCTCATGCGGGGCGACGTTGTGGCAGATTGCGACCTTAATTACGCTCTTCCCAACGGCGGCCGATATGCCGCGATAACATGGCCCGAATAACGGATGCCACCAGTGAAACAGTATCGCCTCAGCCCCCCACTCCCTGATCCTGCGGCCGGCTCTGCGCCAACTCAGAGGCTGGATCGAATCGATTAGTCTTTCAGAAGTGAACCCGACCGGTGCGGCGCTGTCGTCGAACTGGGTTTTACCCGGAAACAGCCGGTTGGGATAAAGGCGTGTGAAGTTAATATACAGGCAGTGATGACCTGCCGGTTGGTCTGCGAGCTCCTGCGCCAGCCGGACCCCGAAGTGCGCTATCCCACCCCGGTAAGGGTGCCCCGGAGCCACGATGGCGAGCCTCATCCCCCCTCTGGCGGCTGGATGTCTGAATCTTCCCGCAGTGGTAACTCCTCGGGGGTCCGCCCTTCGGCGATCATCTCCCCTAACAATCCGAGGATAAAGAACTGGAGCCCGCTGACTATGCCCAAAACACCGATCAGAAACAGGGGGCGATTGCCGATCCAACGCCCGTGGAACCAGCCGATGGTTAGATAGATGAGAATAGCCAGCCCAAACACTAAACAGATCAGACCCAGGCTGCCGAAGAGGTGCAGCGGCTTGGTCAGGAACTTCATCCGAAAGAGGAGAGTGATGAGATCGAAGAAGCCGGCGATGAAGCGATAGATCCCGAATTTGGTGCGGCCATAAAGACGGCGGCGGTGGTTGACGGGCAGTTCGGTGACGCGGAAGCCCTGCATATGCGCCAGAACGGGGATGAAACGGTGCCTCTCGCCGAATACCCGCACCCCGCGCGTCACCTCGCTGCGGTAGATCTTGAGGCCGCAGTTGAAGTCGTGCAGGGGAATACCCGAAAGCAGCGCGGTTACCCGGTTGAAGACCCTGGACGGAATCCTTTTCGTCAACGGGTCGTGGCGCACGCGCTTCCAACCAGACACCAGGTCATATCCCTCCTCAAGTTCAAGCTTTTTAATCAGGTTGGGAATTTCAGACGGGTCATCCTGAAGATCCGCATCGATGGTGACCACATATCGACCCCGCGCCGCTCTGAAGCCAACCGACAGCGCAGCCGATTTCCCATGGTTTCGGCGAAAGGAGAGCAGCCTGACGTGTGAATCCGCTTCCCGCAAAACACTAACAACCTCGCGGGAACGGTCGGTAGATCCGTCATCTATAAACAGGAGTTCGTAGAGTTGCCCCGAACTTGTCAACGCCTCTGTGAGCTGCCGGTGAAGTTCAGGCAGCGACTCCTCCTCGTTGTAGAAAGGGATTACTATTGATAGAACGTAGTTAGTCATTAGTTATTAGTTCTTAGTTTTGTAAAATTGATACCTTATATGAAAACCGAAGATATACTATCAATCTTCACTTTAGGCCTCATAATGCTCACCTTAAATTCAAGCGCATCGATTTATACTTAATGCATAACATTAGTTCATCAGTTTTAACTACAATTTTATCGGGCAGATAATTAGGATTGGTTTTGTAATGCAATTCTCGCTTAAAAAGTCTGTGATCTTTACGCCAGTGTTCCTCGCTCAGAACCCTTACCGGCGAGTAGTCGAGTGACAGAACCAGGCTGTCCGTACCTGTCCTGCCCTGCTTTATCAAGGTTAGAAGGCCGGAGTTCCCCACTTTGGCCTGCGATACCCTCCAGTCCTCAAGGGAGTTCAGATCGACAGTGGGCAGCAACAGCGGAGTCAGATCACCTACTGCGGGAAGATTGACCTCCAGGTCAGGAATGGTGAGCCCCTCCTCAAGATTGCCATCAATTGTCTGACCGGCCTGAGGCAGTTTCAGCCGGAAACGGTCATCACGGGTTTCCAAGACAGCCAGCTTCACCCCTAACGGACCGTCGAATTCCACCCGCCATCCACCGTCCTGATGAAACGAGACTCTGCCGTTTAAGCGAATATTCCCGGTCGGGCTGGCAAACTGAAAGACCGTGGATGCGAAGTAGCTCTCAACCATCCGTCGCCTGTGAACCAGCTCCGCCAGCGCCTGATCAGGTGTTCCGGCGTCGAAGGCAGGAAAGCGGGGATGAATCGCACAGCCGGCGAGCAACAGGAGCCCGACCCCGCAGATTTGTCTAACGGGCCAGCCGCGCGTATTCCTCGTTATCCGGGTCAAGTTCCGCCGCGCGACGCCAGGTGGCCTTGGCCCTGGAAGTCTTACCCAGCGCCTGATATATATAACCCATATGTTCATATAACTCAGCGTTGTCCGCCTCACCCTTCAGTGCACGCCTGACCATCGCCAGCGCCTCGTCGTATCGACCGAGCCGGTATAGTATCCACCCCCGGGTATCCAGGAAGGAGGGCGAATCAGGCTCGATGGCCAGGGCTCGTTCGACCATCTCCAGCGCGTCCTCGAGCCGGAAGTTCTGCTCTGATAGCATATAGGCATAATTATTCAGCACCACCGGACTGTCGTGGTTGATAGTCAGCGCCCGCTCGTAGGCTTCAGCACCGGCATCCCACTCGCCGCAGGTGTGGTGGATGTATCCCTTGGTCAGGAACGGGCTCAGCCGAGTGCTGTCAAGGGCGATCGATTCCCCTATCGCCTGCAGCGCTTCACTGTTCCTTCCAAGCTGCTCGAGGATGTTGCAGAGGATGTCATAGAACTGCGGCCGTTCCGGGAAACGGTCGATGGCTGCATCGACCACTTCGAGCGCCTGTTCGGTCTTATGCCTCCTGTTCAGTGTCAACAGCAGATTGCTCCAGTAGAGAATCTGGCTGCTGTCGAGGGCCAGGGCAGAGCGGAAATAGCTCTCGGCGACGTCCCATTCATCACGAGAAACCGCAAAGCTTCCCAGAATGAAGAGGGCTTCATGTTCGGTCGAATCCAGCTCGACGATCCTCTTGAAGGTAGTGTCGGTAGCTTCATTGTCGTGCCGTATCAGGTGAATACGTGCTATCTTCTTATAGACAATTAATTCCGGACCAAAGCGGGCAAGGTGCTCCCCGTAAAGATCGAGCGCTTCATCCATCCGCCGATGGCTGGCCAGTATATCAGCCAGGCGGGTCAGCTCGGAGCTGTCGAGTGGACGGACCACAGCCAGAGCCTCTAAACAGTCAGCGGCATCGAGCAGACGGCCGGCGCGCAGATAAAGCTCCACCAGCCTGGTCAACAGCTCCTCGTTTTCGGGATTGTCCTCCCTGGCTGATTCCAGCAGCAGGATTGCAGCCTTGTGGCGACCTAATCTCAGATATATATCCGCCAGAGTTACTGAAATCGCCGCCGACTCAGGATCATACAGCAGGGCAATTTGATACTCTACCGCAGCCTGATGCAGCTCCCCGGCCTCTTCATGGACAGAGCCCGACAGGTAATGGTCGAGTGCGATCTCACGGGCAATAGAATCCGCATCGACCACCACCTTCATTTCGATCTGAACCTCACGATGAAGTGCGGTGCAGCCGGTCAGATATGCTGCCGCCCAGATAACTGCAAGGACGATCAGCACAGACATCAGGTTATGGCAGGTTAATAATCTCTTCATTGTGGAATAAAGAATCGAATAACATCGTGGTAAGAGACCACCAGTATCAGCAGCAGCAGCGCCGCCATCCCGATCTTCATCAGGTTTATCTTGACGTTTTCGGGGATGGGACGCCTGACAGCCGCCTCAATCAGAATGAATAACAGATGTCCACCGTCGAGCATCGGTATCGGCAGGATATTCAAAAAGGCGATGGATACGCTGATCAGTGCGATGAAGGTCAGGAAGTTGGCCAGTCCCGAACGCGCGGTTTCACCTGAGAGCTTGGCGATTCCGATGGGGCCTGTCAATTCGCGGATATGAGCCTGACCGCCGATCAGCGCCGCCAGCGATTGTGCGCTCAGCTTCAGCACCCACCATACCTGTATGGCTCCGTATTCCAACGCCTTTAATGGACCAACCGACCGTGTCACGAACGATCCCACCACCCCGATCTTTCCGACGGTGTCGGTTCTGCCGGCGGAGAGGTTAAACTCTGGAGTGGGCCGCGGCGTAATATCAGCGGTCAGCAGACTGTCGCCTCTCTGCCACCCGACTGTTATCGGCACCCCCGCGTGACGGCGGATAACGGAGGTCAATTCACCCCAATCATCAACGGGCTCCCCAGCAACCTCGACGATAACATCACCGACTTCAAGCCCAACGTCAGCCGCAGGGTAGTCGGGGCTGACCATAGTGATCATCGTTCCGACCAGCTCGCCCACACCCGCCTGCCAGGTGACGGCTGAGTATATGGCAAAGCCGAGGAGTATATTCATTATCACCCCGGCGATGATAATGAAGATCTTGCGGACGAACGGTTGAGCGGTGAAGCCCCGGGGATCGTCGCGGTCGAAGTCGCTGTCGAACGATTCATCACTCATCCCCGACATCTTCACATAGCCCCCCAACGGTATCCAGGATAGCTGGTATTCGGTCTCACCGATCTTGCGGCTTAACATCCTGGGGGGAAAACCGAGTGAGAAGACCTCTACCCGCACCCCGGACAGCTTGGCAGCCAGGAAGTGGCCCAGCTCGTGGACAAAGACGATTATCCCGATGACAACTATGAATGAGAGGATGGTGATCATATTTATACAGATTAAGCTGTCAGCTATCAGCCTTCAGTTTTCAGCTTCAGTAACCTTTCTGTTGACAGCAGGATGTCCAGTATCTAATTAACCTGTTAGTGATGTAATTGTTCCTATCGTGGCGTGAAGAAATTGGCCACAAACTCCCTTCCCCACAGATCGGCTCGCAGGATCTGGTCGATATCGTCTGCAGGGGTTGCAATATGAGCGTCGAGTGCAGCTCCGATGGCGACTGGTATGTCACCGAACCCCAACTCCCCGTTCAGGAAGCGCCCCACGACCTCCTCATCTGCGCCGTTGAGGACAGCAGTAGCCGTCCCTCCCGCCTCAAGGGCACGATATGCCAGACCGAGGCAGGGATAACGCTCCGGTTCGATCCGGTGGAATTCGAGCGCCGGCCAGTCAACCGGATCGTCGGGGCGTAATTCGAGTGGCTTATGAACCGGATAATTAAGCGCATACTGGATGGGCAGACGCATATCCGGGGTGCCGAGCTGGGCTTTGAAGGAGCCGTCCACAAACTCCACCATAGAGTGGACAATCGACACCGGATGGATGCGAGCCTCAATCTGCGCAGCCGGCACCCCGAACAGGTGATGGGCTTCGATGACCTCAAGTCCTTTGTTCATCAAGGTTGCCGAATCGATGGTAATCTTGGGACCCATCCGCCAGGTCGGGTGCTGGAGGGCTTCCTCCACAGTTGCGGCAGCGATCCGCTCCAGCGGCCACTCCCGAAACGGGCCACCCGAGGCGGTCAGAATCAGCCTCTTCACCCCCCTCTTCCGCTCACCCTGGAGACACTGAAGCAGGGCGCTGTGTTCCGAATCTATCGGGATTATACGGGCCTGGGTTCGACGGGCGAGTCTGTTCAGCAATTCGCCGGCCAGCACCAGCGACTCCTTGTTCGCCAGAGCCAGGTCTATGCCGCGTTCCAGAGCGTAGTAGCTCGGCAGCAGCCCGGCCACGCCCACCAGACCGTTCAGGCAGATGTCATAATCGGCCTTGGCGGCAGCTTCTGCGGCTGCACCGGAACCCGCTTCGACCCGTATTTCAGTTCCCGATACCGCCTCTTTAAGGTCCGGATAGTTTTCCTTATCCGCAATGGTGATCCAGTCGGGCTGCCAGTCGAGCGCCAGTCGAGCCAGCTCCTCCCAGCGCGACTTGGCACTCATAACGACCACCTTAAAGCAGTCGGAACGGCTCAATACATCCAGCGTCTGCCGGCCAATCGAACCGGTGGCGCCGAACAGAGCGACCCGCTTCTGCCCTTTATACCTCAACTGCACACACCTCCCGGTTCATTGAGGAACGGATGATATCGAACCGGACTTCACGCAGGCTGACAGCCGTCAACTCATCGGATGTCCAGGTATCGTCTATAAGGTCGAATCCCAGAACCTGTGCGAAGTTATCTGTTAGAAGTTCAACCAATTCCTTAAGCGTAATCAGGCCTCCTGCAGCATCTTTCAGGGAACAGCTCTTCGACCTGAGTTTTTCAGCCAGCGAAACCCGTCCAACATATGATCTATTTCGAATTTCGACTTGCGACTTGTGACTTGCGACTTGAGACTTGAGACCTGTGACTTGTGAATTGCAATCAGATATTCTCACCACTTGAGCAATGGCACCCGGGTCGCCTTCGAGCAGGATGGATCCGTGTTGAAGAATAGCCGGGCCATAGATACGCTGGGCAGCCGCAGAGACCTTCATCCCACCGACCAGGAGCTCGCCGCGAACCCGGCTGTCAAGGCACACACCAGCCCTTAGATGCGGCTCTCGAACGTAACCTGTCGCTCCATGTATCGTCACCTCCGCATCAAGTCCGAGCTGCCCGAACCCCTCTGCCATAGCCGAAGCGATGCCGTTGTAAAGCCAGCGCAGTTGACGATACGGTTCACCATCGACTTGTATTATCACCGCATAACAAAGGTCGCCCATATGAAGAAGGGCCCTCCCCCCGGTTGGCCGGAATACTACATCCCAGCCCAGCGCCTGACATCTGTCCAGGTCTATCACGTCCGGCGTCTGATGACAGCCGAGGGAGACGGCCGGGGGATCCCAGGTGTAGAAGCGGACGGCCGCCTCATAACCGCTGTCATTGATGGTTTCAGTCAGAAGGTCGTCGGCGGCCATCTGGAATCGACCGCTATGCGGTTGACTGTCTATAATCAGCCTGGCTTTGCGAAGGGACCTCATCCCCTCCCCAACCCTCGCTTCGACCGCTCGATGAATTCCAGGATGATGCGCATCTCCTCGGTCGGTTCAATTTCGGAATTAATCGCCTCCAAAGCCTGGGTCAAGTTCAGGTTTGAACGATATATGTAACGATAGACCCGCTTGATGGTGCTCACCTGTTTCGAGGTGAAGCCCCATCTCCTGAGGCCGACGGCATTCGGACCCCGGTAGGCGGCCGACTCGCCAAGGGTGAGTATGTAGGGCGGCACGTCGTGAGAAATGCGGGAAAGCCCTCCGATGTAAGCATAACGGCCTATCCGCACGAATTGATGGATGACGGTCAGACCGCTGACGCTGACGTAATCCTCGATCTCGACGTGACCCGCCATCTGCACCCCGTTGGCCAGGATGACATGGTCGCCGAGGATGCAATCGTGGGCAACGTGAGCGTAGGCCATAAGCATACAGTCGGAACCGACCCTGGTCTTCAGGCCACCGTGTCCCGTGCCCCGGCTGATAGTGCAGTATTCGCGCAGGACCGTCCTGTCGCCCACCACCACCTCACTGTCCTCACCTTCGTATTTGAGGTCCTGTGGGAGGTTGCCCACTACGGCACCCTTGAATACCTGACATTCACTCCCCAAACGTGCACCGCCGGCAATCAGAACCTGGGATGCTATCCGGCAGCGGTCGCCGATATGAACGTCAGCCTCTATGATGCTGTATGGTCCGACCTCAACATCATCACCCAACCGGGCGGCGGGGTCAACTATGGCTGTGGGGTGGATCCTGTTACCCAATCCCAATCATCCTAACCGGATTCTCGCACATTAACTTTACGCCCGCCCGGCACGTTCAGCGGTATCCCCTGCCTGCACAGAGGACATTCATCAGGATGATATTCTATCAGGTCTGTCACCTTGAGCAGAGGTATGAAGG
>MWJR01000114.1 GCA_002127415.1 Calditrichaeota bacterium AABM5.125.24 | reverse complement strand
TATTTAACGGATGCGCTGTTCCGGGCGGCGATTGTATATCTGCTGGTAACACTGATGGCCCTCGTATTGAAGGTGGTTCTGGTGCAGATGACCGACTGGACCATCCTGGAGGCCGGGAGCCAACGGGCTGAGAAGCTCCTGAGTGAAGGCAAGGGCTCAGAGCATGAGGCTCAGACTGAAGAATCCCCGCCAGCCGGAGAGGGTAGATGATAACTGCGGTGGCAGCGGCCGATGAGCTGGAGCAACTCTGGGAGACCTATGCCGCACGCAGGGACGGTCAGGTTCGAGAACGGTTGATGCTGCACTACCTGCCGCTGGTCAAGCAGGTGGCGGGCAGGATGAAGGTCGGTCTGCCGGGATCGGTCGAGTTCGACGATCTGGTCGGCGCCGGATTGATGGGGTTGATAAACAGCATAGACCACTTCGATCCTCAGCAGGGGTTCAAGTTTGAGACCTATGCCGTTCCCCGCATCCGTGGAGCCATCCTGGACGGACTGCGCGACGTTGATTGGCTGCCCCGTTCCTATCGACAGAAGAGCCGCCGCCTCGACAAGGTGATGAGAAAGCTGATCGGTGAGTTGGGCCGCCTCCCGCACGACCTCGAGATCGCCCGTGAACTCGGTCTGAATGAGGATGAATACCAGAAGTTCGTAGATCAGGTCGGCGCCACATCGCTCGTCTCGCTTGACGTCACCATCTCCACCGGGGATGAGGGTGGCGTGGGCACGCTGCATGAGGTGGTCTCGGATCGAACCCGTCTTGACCCTTCGCAAGAGCTGGAAGAGGCCGACGCGCGGGATGTTGTGCTTAAGCTGATCGAGGCGCTAAGCGAGCAGGAACGGTCGGTTGTGGCATTATATTACTATGAAGAGTTGACCTTCCGGGAGATCGGCAAGGTGCTCAGGTTAAGTGAATCGCGGGTGTGTCAGATTCACACCCGGATCATAGCAATTCTGCGCGCCAAGCTGCGTAGAATAATGTAGCCCGGATTCATTGAATCCGGGGTCTGTGTAGCAGTGAGGGAGAATTGGAACGCATTGAACCCGGAACCCCGATACCCGAGGTTCCGCTGGTGACAAGAACCCCGCCCGGAACCGGCCAGGAGCAGCGTCGACGGAAGGGCGGCGGTGAGAGGAAGCCCTCCAAAGAGGTTCGTCAGCCGCCGGAGAGTGAGTTGAAGGAAACTTCGGAGGAGAGCCCTTCTCCTGAGTCGGAGGTTCCCGATCCGAAGGGAACACGTGTAGATATCCAGGTTTAACCCTTGAACAGAAGGGACCTATGAACGAAGCGAACCGCATTGACCGGATACAGCGGGTTGCCAGGCGGGTATCCGAGATTCCAACGCTGTCACCGGTTATGAGCAAGGTTGTCGAGATGGCTGATGACCCTGCAACCACCACCTCACAGCTGGCTCACTTTATCAGCCACGACCAGGCCATCACCCTCAAGATCCTCAAGCTTGTCAATTCCGCATACTACAGCCTGCCCCAGAGGATCGGAACCATCGATATGGCCATAGTTATCCTGGGGTTTGAAGAGATTAAGAATATCGGTCTGTCGGTGGCGGTAATCGATGCTTTCAAGAATTATGACACTCGCCACTTCTTCGATCTGCGCCATTTCTGGGTCCACTCCGTCGCCGTGGCCACCGGCTGCAAGCTCATCGCCCTGGAGTTGCACCAGAAGGTCCCCGGCGAGGCGTTCGTGGCCGGATTGATTCACGACATCGGCAAGTTGATATTGTCGCGTCATCTGCCAGAGGAGTATGCCCGGGTGATTGACCGCCTGAGAGATGATGGCGGATATGACTTCGAAGTCGAGGACGAGCTGCTCGGCTTCACCCACGCCGAAGCCGGGGGGTGGTTGATTAAGAGGTGGAACCTGCCTGACCGGCAGGCCGACGCTGTATACTATCATCACTGTCCAGAGATGTTCAGTGGAGATCCCAATATGGCGATGATAGTAAACTTCGCCGACATCCTGGCATGGCGCGCAGGCTACATCTCCGGTGTCGGGACCACACTGCCGGGGCTGAACCCGGAGGTTGAAAGACGCCTGCAGCTTAAGCAGGATATTGGGAGAAAGCTTGATTGGGAACACTACCAGGATGGACTTTCAGAGGGGATGAAGCGGGCTGAACACTACCTATCCGTGCTGTATTCGGGTGATTAGATTTCATCGGTCTTTAATATCTGGAGGCTGTCTCTGCCTCCTTTGGTTGTTGATCCTGGTGCCGAAGGGTTCCGCCGCCAGCGTGATCGATCTCGAGCGGGGTGTCCATCCAGACTTCGAGCTTCTGGTCGTCTATTGCGATACCCTGCCCGAGTTCAGCCTCTATTATGACCGGGTGCGGGGCGAGTGCCGCCTGGAGCTGGTCGATGGCGAGTGTTCGGGTGAGGTAAGACGTAAGGCGGCCTCCTTTCGACCGGGGGTTACCCTGCAGTCGGTTGGAGCTGATCCATCTGTCGGAACCATCACCTTGATGGTGAAGGGGACGGTCTATCTGAGGGAGTATCTGGTGAGCGGCCCTCCGGCGCTGCTGCTCGATATAAGCGAAGCGGAGGACGCTCCCGGCCGGCTGCCTTTCGAGCTCGGCCGTGATGAATACCTGCGGCGAGGTGGGGATGCCGAACGTGCGGGGCAGCTCGATCTGGCACTGCGATATATCGAGTGGGTGCAGCGGAGCGGGCCTCAAGAGCCGTTCCTTGAACATCGCGCCGGGGTTATCTATCACCGTTTGGGACGATGGGAAGCGGCGCTGGAGGCCTTCGCCCGCACCGCCGAGCTGCCCGAATTCGCCGCCGACGCCCACGCCCGCCGGACCATGATATTACTGGCTGCCGGCGATACTTCGGCTGCGTGCCGGGTGTGGACAGGATATTTCCACCGGGTGCATCCGGGTGAGGTTTATTATGGAGCAGGGGCTTCCCTGTCGAAATCGACCGTTCCGTCGCATCGGCTTAAGCGTCCTTCAGAGCGGTGGTCGGTGCCCATTCCATCGATGGTTAAAGCAGGAGGTGGGACAAATATGTATTTAGGCTGGGGGTTATTGGTTGTGGGGCTTCTGGCGTTGATCGGTCTTCTGGTTGACCCCTGGAGGGGCACTGCATTGACGGCCAAGCCGTATCCGGCTCATCGTGTTGCGAGTGATGATGATTTTCGGCACGGATTCTCGACCGGACCGCCCCTCACACTCCGCGGTCTTCGCCCCTCCGGATCTGTGGGTGAAGATAGAAGCTATGCTGCACGGGCCGAGCCGACTCGTGTGTCGTCCCGGGTGGCGGACCTCTATAGAGGTGAGGCAGTTCACGGAGGGCGTCCGACTTCCGGGACGCGGCTTCGTGGCGAAGGTGACCGCCGGATACCGACCGATCTTATCCGACAGAAGGCCCGGGCCGGTGCCGGCGAGCTTGAGATTGCCCGCGAGCTGGGCGTGGGGCGGGACGAGGTGTCGATGGTGCTGAACCTGGCGCGATTGGCCGGTGGAGGACGGGTTGGGCAGGGAAGCTGAGCGTCGTATCACCCTTCCGGAGAAACTTCCACCCGACCTGAGGGGGTTCTGTCTCAGATTCTCCCGACTGGCCTCCTTGGGGACGGTTTCAAGCGCCATTATGCACGATATCCGCAACTCACTTACGGTAATATCCGGCATCACCCAGATTATTCTGCTGAAACAGGGCAGGGTGCCCCAGGCTGAGATTGTGCGGCGGCTTGAGAAGGTGATGGACCAGGTTAAGAAGATTATGAGCTCCTTCGACCGGGTCGACAGCTTTGCCAGAAGGGCCGGAGGTGAAGAGACCGAATTGAGTCCCGACTCCGCCCTCGACAACGCCATATACGGTATGAAACGGGAGATCGATGCCGCACAGATCGATATAACCCGTCCTGAGGCAGGCTTTAGGGGCCGATTGAGGTGTGACGTAGGCCTGTTCGAGTTTGTGCTGCTCGAGTTGCTGTCGAGTTGCCTGGCTGAGGCGGCTCCGGGCGGAGAGCTGATCCTTGCGCCCGTGGAAAGGGATGGATGGTGGGAGCTCGAAATGCGTCTGCCATCCGAGACCGACGCCGATGCGGGCCGCAGTAAGCTTGCCGGGCGGGCTGATGGTTTCTCATTCGTGGCGGCTCTCCTGGTCCTGGAGGAGATCGGCGGGGAGCTCTACCTGCTGTCCGAGGCCGACGCATTCGGCTGGAGGCTTCGGGTGCCGATAAGAGAGGAAGAGGATTAGAACAATGCTTGAAAGCATTTTCGTAACGTAGCTGTAGCACTACTTTGTTAAGTTCACTTTTAAAGTTGTTACAATTTAAGTCATTGCGAGGAACGAAGTGACGAAGCAATCTGATCTACCTAAAACATTAAGATTGCTTCGCTTCGCTCGCAATGACAGCAGGAACTTAACAAAGTAGTCGTGATTGTCTCAACCACGACTATCGCATTCTATATGATAACACTATCAGGCCCTGTTATAGAACCCGGGATATGGCAAAGCGCCTCACTGAAGTTCTAACCGTTCTGACAGTCCTGTTGGTATCGGCGGGCTGTTCCATCGATCCGTTTTCCGGCAGCGGCGAGCCGAATGGATCAATCTATGTGACCGCCTTGAGCAGCACCGGCGTGGAGATCCAGGGGGCGGCAGTCATCCTGGATGATGTTGAGCGTCCGGAGCGGACGCCGGCCTATCTGCACGGTATTTCCGTGGGTGAACGGACGGTTGTAGTTCGCTGGTTCGGCTTCTGGAACGATACCAGTATGGTTACGGTGACAGCTGGGGACACGGTTCAGGTGGAAGCGGAGCTGTGGTCGGTTCCGGCAGATCAGGAGGGTTGGTTGAATTTCGACGCGCAACCCGCGGGGGGCAGGCTGCTGGTCAACGGACGAGGCTACACATCAGATGATGGGACAGTCTTGGCACCGGCGCTGGTGAGGTTCCCCTGGGGGGGGTATCGGGTCTCGAGTCATCTGGAGGGGTATGCGACGGCGACACCACTCCTCCCGTTCGTCGAGATTGCCGCCGGGGAGACGGCCGGGATTTCGTTTGTGCACGAGGTGCGCCAGACCGCTCAGCAGGTCGGTGCGCTCCCCTTCGGCTTCACCCTCGAGAACGTCGAAGGTGATTCGGTGTCCCTGTGGGACCTGACCGGCTACGTAGTGCTGCTTAACTTCTGGTATGTCGATTGCCAGCCCTGCATCGACGAGTTTCCCGGCATTGAGGCTGTCTATCGCTTGAGGGCGGCAGAGGACTTCCGGGTGCTGGCGGTCAATCCGATGTGGCCCGACGACCGGGGGGATGTGATCCGTCTGCGGGATGAGCTCGGGCTGACCTTCCAGCTCCTTCTCGACTGGGATCGCCACGTGTCGATCACGCTTTATAGCGTCAGCTCGTATCCCCGCAACATACTGATCGATCGCACCGGGACCATCCACGCTGTAATGCAGAGGGTCACCGAAGAGGAGTTGGATGAGCTGGTGGCCGAGCTCCTGAACCGAGGACATGAAGGTGGTTAAACTTAGAGAGGAGGCGACCTGAAGATGCACAGAAGCGGACGGCAGTTGCTGGCGGCTTTACTGATTTCGCTATTAGTGGCTTCAGCCGCAGCTCAGGAGTTCACAGTAGAGCCGGATTCGACGGAGGGTGTAGGCTATATGGATTCGCTGGCGGTCTTCGCCAGCCTGATCACCAACATGTGGGATCAGGAGAGCCGGATCGCCTGGGTGAATGAGCCCGGCACGCCGGAGGGCTGGACGGTAGAGATCTGCCAGGGAAGTATGGTCTGCTGGCCGCCGTGGGTCTTGGCCGATACGCTGGAGTTGCCGGCTTCAGGTTCTGATACGCTGCTGGTCAAATTCAAGCCGCAGGTTGAACCGGGCGTTGGGAGGACCACGATCACACTGACTGCTGTGGCTGATACCACAATAAGACGGGTGCTGACCTTTACCTTGGAAGCACGACCGGCGGCGGTTCGTCCTGGAACTGCAGAGGACCGCCCTGAGTGGCGCGGCTGGAGGATGAGCCCCTGGGGCGGGTCGTCCGGTGTCAGCTATAACCTGCCGATACCTGCAGCGGTAAAGATCTCCCTTTATGACATACAGGGCAAGCTCGTGGCCGTGGTCTGGGAGGGTCGTGCACCGGCTGGAAAAAATGTTGTCCGGCTTGAAGACCTGATTGATCTATCGAGTGGGATCTACCTTATCAGGCTGGATGCTCAAGGGTATGAGCCAATTCACTGTAAAACAGTTAAACTGTGATAGTATTTGTAGTCGGGCTTGAGACAGCCCCGACTACAGCTAAGTCACGAAAATGCTTTCAAGCATTGTTCTAATACTAAGTTGTTATCGGACGGCTACCATAACGGCGCCCGATCTGTCATTGCGAGGAACGAAGTGACGAAGCAATCCCCCTATTCCCAAATTTTGTTGTGGTGTCGGGTGATGGCACCCGACACCACAACAAATACTACTCGGCCACTCCTTATGCCACCGTCACCTCATCACACAGATATACATCCTGGATGGTGTTAAGCAGTCGGACCCCCTCTTCCATCGGGCGCTGAAACGCCTTCCGGCCGCTGATGAGCCCCATTCCCCCGCCGCGCTTGTTCAGCACCGCCGTCTTGCAGGCATCCGCCAGGTCGTTCTCGCCGGAAGCGCCGCCTGAATTGATCAGACCGACCCGACCCATATAGTTGTTCACCACCTGGTAGCGAACCAGGTCTATCGGGTGATCGGTCATCAGGTCACTATACATCTTCGAGCTGTATTTTCCATATCCTTTGGTGACCTTATTGACTGCCTCGTAGCCATGACCTGCGTCCGGCAGTTTCTGCTTGATGATGTCGGCCTGGATCGTGGCTCCCAGATGGTTGGCCTGACCGGTCAGGTCGGCTGCAGAATGGTAGTCCACCCCCTCCACCTTGAAGCCTTCGCTGCGCAGGTAACACCAGAGCACTGCCACCATCCCTAACTCGTGCGCGTAGGCGAACGCCTCCGAGACCTCTATGATCTGCCTGGAGGATTCCGCCGACCCGTAGTAGATTGTGGCTCCCACAGCCACGGCGCCCAGGTCGAACGCCTGCTTCACACTCGCGAACATAATCTGGTCATAGGTGTTGGGATGGGTGAGGAGCTCGTTGTGGTTCAGCTTGACGATGAACGGGATCTTGTGCGCCCAGAGGCGCGCCACGGCTCCCAGCACCCCCAGGGTCGATGCCACCGCGTTGCAGCCACCCTCCACGGCTAACTCGACGATATGTTCCGGGTCGAAGTAGATGGGATTGGGAGCAAACGAAGCCCCCCCGGAATGCTCGATCCCCTGATCCACCGGCAGCACCGAGAGATACCCCTTGCCGGCCAGACGCCCGTGATCGCAGACCGTCCGCAGATTGCGCAGCACCGCGGCTGGACGGTCGCTGCCGACAAACACGCGGTCAATGAAGTCCGGACCGGGCAGGTAGAGCCGGTCCCTGGTGACGGCTGTGCAGCGGTAGTTCAGAAGTTCGTCGGCGTCGTCACCCAACAGCTCCACTATCCTGTCAAGTGTGTTGGACATAATTCCTCCTGTTTAAGTTATATAAACTTAGTTCCTGAGTAGAACGAAGGTAATATAACTATCCGTTGACCCTCAAGCAACCGTTCTGGTTTTTTTCGGACGTTGAAATTTAGACGATTCCGGCCGTCCGAAATCAGCGGTTGTGTGTCTATCCTCTTGAATGATCTTAAGTTATGATCTTATTATATATCAGGTAAAGATTGCTCACTGTAATCCTTGTATTATCAATATGTTATTGTATGAATATGGGGGATTGCCAATTTATTCATCTGCGGTAAAAAAGGCAAAAAGAGCTTGACAGTGATGATTGTTGGTTTTATATTAGGGCGTCTTTTAGTAAGGTAGATTCTTATTATCCTGCCACTATGATCGCCGAGATCGGCAGCAAGATCCGCAACCTGAGGATGTCCGCCGAGCTGACCCAGGATGAGCTGGCACGGCGCGCGGGTCTGACCAATGGGTTCATCTCTCAGATCGAACGGGGTCGCACCTCGATCTCGATAGACAGCCTGAAGATGATCCTGGACGCGCTCCACGTCTCGCTGGCCGATTTCTTCCGTGAGGGTCAACGTGAGCGGGTGGTGTTTACGGCTGCCGATCAGGTTGAGATCGACGAGGGGGGGACCGGCAGGCTGCTTCTCCTGGTTCCCGGAGCCACCAATCGGGTGATGGAGCCGGCGCTGCTGCAGCTGCCGCCGGGGACAGCCACGTCGCTACGGCAGCCCTTCCCCGGTGACACTTTCGGCCATGTTCTGCGCGGAAGGATACAGCTTCGGTTTGGGGGGGAGTTTCATCGGGTCAAGGCGGGGGACAGCTTCTACTTTACCGCCGACCGCGAACATCGGCTGCTTAACCCTGGTAAGGTGATGGCCACGGTTCTGTGGATTACATCACCGCCGTATTTTTAACTTTGGCACTCAGGCACTTAGGAACTTAGGCACTCAGGCACTTCAGTTATAGATCACCGTCCATTAAGAGTTTCCGGGGGATTGGATTTGAAGGATAGATATTCGGGGGTTCATTCGCTGGGTCACCAGTTGATGGTCGAGTATTTTGGCTGTTCACCGGAACTGCTCAACGATTCCGACCACGTGCGCGCTGCTATGATGGATGCGGCTAATGCCACCGGTGCGACGGTGGTTGGGGAGGTGTTTCACCTGTTCAATCCGCACGGGGTCAGCGGGGTGGTGGTGATTGCGGAGTCGCATCTTGCGATCCACACCTGGCCGGAATACGGCTATGCAGCGGTTGACCTGTTCACCTGCGGTGATGAGATTGACCCTTACCGCGGCTTTGACCTGCTGCTCAAGGCTTTGGGCGCATCGCACTTTGAGGTGTGCGAGTTCTTTCGCGGTCATCTCGAATCGGACGGACGGCCGCTCCCCCACAAGCCGGCGGTGTAGCCTCAGTAATGGAGCTCCTGTCGGTTGGATGTCGCATCGCCATCGTATTGCTCAGAGAAACTGAACATCGACCATCGCCAATCATCCATTGACCTTTAATCCCGTTTACGTTCCCAACCGTTACCGGCTTATTCGCGGTTCAGGTGACGGCGGGGCGGCCTTGACCGCCTTTGATCGTGCGCTTGCGGCAGCGGGGGTGGGCGATCTGAATCTGGTGAAGATTACCAGCATACTTCCGCCCGGAGCGATGGAAGGGTCTCCAGAAGAACTTCCGCGTGGGGGGGTGGTATGTGCGGCGATCGGTTCACTGACCTCCGATTGTCCAGGTGAGCTGCTGTCGGCGGCGGTGGCGGTGGGGATACCGGACGACCCTTCGAAGGCGGGGGTTATTATGGAGGGGGTTTACCGGGGAGGGGCGGCTGATGCCGAGGAGAAGGTGCGGTATATGGCAAGACAGGCACTGGAGGATCGGCAGCTTGAGATGGACCGGATCGAGAGCGTTTCGGTAGAACTCCGGGTATTAGAGGTGGGTGCGGTAGTTGCGGCAGTGGTGTTGTGGTGAATAACGGACAGATGAATAAAGCGCCTGAGTGACTGCTCCAAAAGCTCAAAATCTAATAACTCTTCACTCTTAACTTTTAACTCTTAACCCCAGTATGGAATCGCCCGAGGTCTCCGCAGGGGAGTTCTGGTTTCTGGAGCGTCATACCGATGACGTCGGATTGGCTCTGCGGATCAAACGGCACCTGACGCACCGCCGCAGCCGTTACCAGACCATAGATGTATTCGATACCTACGCCTACGGTCGTGTGCTGACCCTCGACCGTCTGATAATGCTCACCGAGCGCGATGAGGCGGCCTATCACGAGATGCTGGTTCACGTGCCGATGCTGACCCATCCCGACCCGCGGAGTGTGCTGGTGGTGGGTGGGGGTGATGGTGGTGTTCTGCGTGAGCTGCTGAGACATCCGACTCTGGAGCGCGCCGTGCAGGTTGAGATCGACAGTGATGTAGTTGAGGTCAGCCGGGAGTTTTTTGAGTGGGCGAAAGAGGCGTATGAAGATCCGCGTGTAGAGCTGGTGATCGGCGATGCGCTGGACTATGCGAAGGGGAAATCGGGGGAGTTTGACTTGGTGATCGTCGATTCGACAGACCCGGTTGGTCCGGCGGTGGGACTCTTTGAATCGTCTTTTTACCGCGACGTTCATAAGGCGCTGAGTGACGACGGAATAATGACCTGCCAGATGGGTTCGCCGTTCTATTCTGCGGAGCGGATAGGTGATGTTTTAGCTGTTTTAAGTAGGATATTCGCGGATACCGGGCTATACCTAACCCATGTTCCTGGTTATCCCTCAGGGGTTTGGGGTCTGGGGATAGCCTCGAAGGGCCCCCAAGTTCTTTCAGGGCCGGATGAGGTGAGATACAACACAATTGCCGGGGTGCTGCGTTATTATAATCCAGCAGTTCACCGGGGTTCGTTCATACTGCCGGAGTATCTACGGCTCAAGCTGGGGGGGATGGGG
>MWJR01000347.1 GCA_002127415.1 Calditrichaeota bacterium AABM5.125.24 | reverse complement strand
GCTCTACATAGCCGCCCTGCCGGCTTCCCTCATCGCGTTCGGTGACATCGCCTGGCAGCACCAGTTGACAGCCATTGCCACAATGACTCTGGTGGGGATCGTCTATACGCTGGCAGGTGGCATCAGGGCAGTGATCTGGACCGACGTCATCCAGACCGTCATCTTTGTAGGAGCCGCGGTCGTGGCTGTAATCCTGCTGCTCCAGAAGATACCCATTGGGCTGTCGGGGATATTGGACACACTCAGAACCGCAGGAGAAGGCCAGGAGTCGAAGCTCACCATATTCAAGCTCGGGCTGGGTGGCGTCGGTCCTGCGCACACCTATACCATACTGACCGCAATCTTCGGCTTCTCGCTGCTCAATCTGGGGGCCTACGGCACCGACCAGGACCTGGCTCAACGGCTGCTGACCTGCCGCTCGGCGGTCAAGGGGAGCTGGTCGGCGGTCACCGCCATCCTGGTGGGGATACCGGTCACAGCGCTGTTTATGGGTATCGGCCTGCTGCTGTATCTGTTATATGCCCGTCCCGACATTATGGGCGCCGCCGCGCCGGCCTATGCGGTGGAGGGCAGTCGCGATATCTTCCTGAACTTCATCATTCATGAGATGCCTGCGGGGGTTTCGGGCCTTATGATGGCCGGCCTGTTCGCAGCCGGGCTGTCGAGCCTGAACTCAGCCATCAACGCTATGTCATCCACATTCATCAACGATCATTACCGCCGCCTGAAACCTGACCGGGACGAGCGACACTACCTGTTCACCGGCCGGATGGGGGTGGTGGCATTTGGGATAATGCTGGGGCTGTTCGCCTGCTTCAGCGTGTTCTGGCAGGAGGCGCGACCACAGACCACCCTCATCGACTTCGCGCTGTTGGTGATGGTATTCGCCTACTCCGGGCTGGTGGCTGTGTTTACGACTGCGCTGTTCACCCGCCGCGGCAGCAATACGACCGTGATTGCGGCCCTGATCACCGGCTTCGCTGCGGTTGTTGTTATGCAGAGTGCTCTGGCTGGACAGATAGCCTTCCCCTGGCAGATGCTGATTGCCACCAGCATTGCCTTCGGAGTGTGCTGCATCGGTAAAAGTGACAAGGGGACAGAGCGCCTAAGCGCCTGAGTGCCTGAGTGCCTGAGTGCCTGAGTGACAGATCATTTCATTAGTAGCGCGGACATTCCTGTCCGCGAACACACGAAGGGTGTTTGAGAGCGACAGAGTGACAAAGCGACAATGGAAAAACCGTTACTATTGCCAACGCCACGAAACCTGAAACTGACCGGTGGGTGGGTTGACCTTGGATCAGCCCCCATAAGGATCAGCGGCGTAGATTCCGATTGTCTTAACAGGATGTTTTACACACTTCACTTTAACGCCCAGTCAGTCGATTTGGCAGGTGAATCAGGAAGTGACATCTTTATGTCGGCGGATGAAAGTTCACATCCACAGGTTATTTGTTATGTTAAAAGCCATTCCGGGAACCGAAGTCTGCGACCTGATGATGAGGCTTACAGTTTAGTCATCGCCCCTCATGAGGCTGAGAGAGAGCCGTTTGTCACCATCGAAGCGAACTCTTGTGCAGGGGTCTGTTATGGACTGCTCACATTTGTCCAACTGCTTCGTCAATATGACCTGCATCTGCCCACGCTGACAATCGAAGACGCCCCGTCCTTTCCGGTGCGGGGTGTGATGCTGGACATCTCCCGCGACCGGATACCGACGATGGACGAACTGTTCAGAACCGTAAACCTGCTGGCATCCTGGAAGATAAACCATCTCCAGCTTTACACCGAACACAGCTTCGCCTACTGCGGTCACGAGGAGGTCTGGCAGGGAGCCTCCCCCCTGACCGGCGAAGAGGTGAGGCTGCTGGACAAACAGTGCCGGGGCCTGGGTATAACTTTGGCGGCAAACCAGAACTGCTTTGGTCATATGACCGGATGGCTGAGACACGACCGCTACGCACACATTGCCGAAACTAATGGGGAATGGGAGTGGGGCTGTCACCCCCGCTCAGGGCCGTTCAGTCTCTGTCCGATAGATCCCGGCTCCATCGCCCTGATCGAGGAACTGCTGGGCCGGCTTCTGCCCAATTTCTCGAGCGGCCTGGTGAACATCGGCTGCGACGAGACCTTCGACGTCGGGCAGGGTCGATCCCGCCAGGCTGTAGCCGAACGGGGTATTGCGGCGGTCTATTCTGAATATGTGACAAAGGTGGCGAGCATTGCACGCCGTTGCGGCTTCCGGTCCATGTTCTGGGCCGATATGGTGCTTTGCCACCCTGAAGCCCTTGATCGCATCCCCGACGAGCTTATCGCCCTGGTCTGGGGCTATGAGCCGGACACCCCCTTCGGCTCCTGGTGCAAACAACTGCGAGCCTCAGGCCGGGAGGTATGGGTATGCCCCGGCACCAGCTCCTGGCGCAGTATCACCGGCCGGACCTACGAGCGGCGCAGCAACCTCA
This sequence comes from Calditrichaeota bacterium AABM5.125.24, assembly GCA_002127415.1. Taxonomy (GTDB): domain Bacteria; phylum Electryoneota; class AABM5-125-24; order Hatepunaeales; family Hatepunaeaceae; genus AABM5-125-24. Next base: position 8,036 of record MWJR01000347.1, on the reverse strand, counting down.
GGGCAGCCGCTCAGGAGGGGGTGAAGAGCGGCGCGAGCGGCTTCCTGGTCACCGACTGGGGCGATATGGGACATCGACAGCAGTGGCCCGTCTCACTCCACGCCCTGGCCGAGGCGGCAGATGCAGCCTGGAACGCTGACGCTGCGGCATCGAACGACCCGCGAGCCTCCTCCATGCACGCCTTCGGAGCCCTCGCCAGCGGAGTCGGACCGTGGCTGGATGAACTCGGCGATCTGGACAGAGAACTGCGACGAACAGCCGGGAAAACCGACGCCGAGGGAAAGCCGACCCCGCTCCGCAATTCAACCTGCCTGTTCACCGACCTTCACACACCCTTGGACTGCGAGTTCCGTTGCGGATCATTGAGCGACTGGCGAACAGTGCTTGAACGACTGGACGATCTGTCAGACCGCTTCCCCACAGGGCTGAATTCACAGGTAGCGGATGAACTGCAGCATACCTTGTCGGTGGCGAGGCTTGCTGCCGAGCGCGCCATCACCCGGCGCCAGCAGGAAGGACTATCATCGAGGAGGCGACGGCAATTAGCTGACAAGCTGCGGGACATCATTCAGGAGCACCGCCGACTCTGGCTTCTGCGCTCCCGTCCCGGCGGCCTGGAGGATAGCTGCAGGTATTACGAAATTATAATGGAAGAGCTCAATCCGGATGGCTGACGACCGACAGAATTCACAGTTCCCTCACTTTTTAGACACCCGCCTTTTAGCCGGTTGTATGACCGGCACCAGCATCGACGGGCTGGACGTGGCTCTGGTGGCTATCGAAGGTCACGGGCTGGGGATGAAAGCCTCGGTGGTGCGATGTCTGAGCCGGTCGTTGGGGAAGCTCGCTGAATCACTACGGATGCTGGCGGAAGGAAAACCGCTGAGCGCCGGTCTGATCGCAGAGACAGCCCGCGATATTTCCCTTTTCCACCTCGAACTGCTTCAGGAGCTGATCGGGGAAGACCGGGTTGATCTGGTTGCGGTTCACGGTCAGACGGTCTTCCACGCCCCGCCGCTGAGCTGGCAGTTGATTAATCCGACCGTCATCGCTATAGGGCTGGGTGTGCCGGTGGTGAGTGACCTGCGGGCGGCGGATCTGGCTTCGTGCGGGCATGGTGCGCCCATCACGCCCCTGGCTGATTTCGTGCTGTTTCGCGCCGCCGGTGAGAGCCGATGCGTGGTGAATTTGGGGGGCTTCTGCAACTGCACGCTGCTCCCAAGATGTCCCGCAGCCGTTTCAGCTGAGGATACCGCCGCCTGGGCAACCGAAATCATAGGCTTCGATGTGTGTGTCTGCAATCAGTTATTGGATAACATTTCCCGACAGTTATTTAAAACCCCGTTTGATGCGGATGGGAAGAGAGCCGCTTCGGGTATAATTCAACCGGAGTTCTATGAAGACCTGCTGTTCCGGCTGGAATCACAGGCGACCGATGCCCGCTCATTAGGAACCGGCGATGAGCTCAGAGACTGGATCGACGCCTATCGGGACCGATATTCACCTGAGGATCTGGCGCGTTCGGCCTGTGCGGCCATCGCCGAGACCATCATCCGACGGACGTCTTCACACGACCGGTTGATCCTGTCAGGCGGGGGTGTCAGGAACCGGACGCTGGTGTCTGAAATCCGCCAGCGGGCCGGAGTGCCCGTCGAGCTTAGCGACAGTTACGGCGTCAATGCCTCGCACCGGGAGGCGGCGGCAATGGCGGTTCTGGGAGCCCTCTGCCGGGACCGGGTGCCGATTACCCTGCCGCAGGTTACCGGAACCACGTCGCCGCCGATCAGCGGAACCTGGGTGCTGCCATGAAAAAGGGTTCGAATTCATCCCCGCCTTCCAATCCCGGGCCGCCTCAGACCAATGACGCCGACTCCGGCGGAAAATCACTACCACCAGATCGTTCGTTCCTGCTCACTGAGCAGCGCAACCCGCGCACAATGGACCTTCACCGGCTCTCTGTGGCCGAATGCGTGCGGCTCATAGGGGAAGAGGACCGGAGCGTTCCGGTGGCATTGGAGCGGGCGCAGGCTCAGATCACCGCCTTCATCGAGGCTGCCGAACCGCGTTTCAGGGCCGGCGGGCGGGTGATCTACGTCGGGGCCGGCACCTCGGGACGACTGGGGGTGCTGGATGCATCCGAATCCCCGCCGACCTTCCAGGTTGAGCCGGGGCGGATTGTCGGCATTATCGCCGGTGGTGACGCCGCACTCAGGCAGTCAAGCGAGGGGCGGGAGGACGATCCACACGGAGCCAGGCCGGAGCTCGACGCGCTGAATCTCACCGACAACGACACCGTGCTCGGCATAGCCGCCAGCGGCACCACGCCATACGTGACCGGAGCTCTCGCCTGTGCCAAAGAGTGCCGACCCGGATTGCTTACGGGTATGCTGGTCTGTTCCAGGGTCCCGCAGCCACCCTATATCGATCGCCTGATCGTGATTGAGACAGGGCCCGAGGTCCTGACCGGCTCGACGCGTATGAAGGCCGGCACCGCCATCAAGCTGGTTCTCAACACCATCACCACCACACTGATGATAAGGTCGGGCCGGGTCTATCAGAACCTGATGGTCGATCTGCGTGCCACCAACGCCAAGCTGCGCGACCGAGCGGCCCGCATCGTTGCCACCATCACGGGGCTCGACCGGGAGAAGAGCTTCGAACTTATCGAACGTGCCGCCGGTGCCGTGAAGACTGCGGTCGTGATGCACCAGCTAAGAATTTCGCGCCAGGAGGCTGAGAGGCGGCTCGACGAATGCGATGGTCGCCTGGACCTGGCTTTAGAGGACACAAATCGGGCGCGATATGGACGCTAAAAAATAAGCCCGACGCCGAGCCGGGTTCTTAACCCGGCCGTAATTAAAGATTGCTTCGCTTCGCTCGCAATGACAATGGCAATCGCAACGATAATTATACACCAATGCTGACAGACGTCCACGCCCATCTGTGCGATCCGGCCTTCGATCCCGACCGCAAAGAAGTTCTCGCTCGAGCCTGCGCGGCAGGTGTGACCGCTGTGGTTTCGGTCAGCGAGACGCTGGAGGACGCACAGCGGAACATCGAGCTGGCCGACCTGCATCCGGAGCTCCTCCCCGCAGCGGGGCTCTATCCCACCCACCTGGACCTCGAGCAGGCGGAAGCTGTAGAGGCCTTCATCCGTGAGCACCGCGACCGGCTGGCGGCCATCGGCGAGGTTGGGCTCGACCACTGGAAGGTGCAGGACGAGGAGGGTCGTCAAATCCAACGGGAGATATTCGGGCGCTTCATCGACCTGTCGCTCGAGCTCGACCTCCCCCTGAATGTCCACTCAAGGTCCGCCGGAGCTCACACCGTCGCCTTTCTGCTCGAGCGGGGCGCCCGTCGGGTGCTGCTGCACGCCTTCGACGGGAGGCCGTCCGGCGCGCTGGCGGCGGTGGAGGCCGGATACCAGTTCTCTATCCCCCCGTCTATAGTCAGGTCCCGACAGAAACAGAAGCTGGCTGGGCGCCTTCCCCTCTCCTGCCTTCTCCTCGAGACCGACAGCCCGGTGCTGGGGCCTGACCCCGGCCTGCGAAACGAACCTGCAAATATCATAACAGCCCTTCGTGCAGTGGCCGAGATCAAGGGGATGGAAGAGGATGCCATTAGAGAAGCGGTAATGGAGAACACCTCACGCCTCTTTGGGGATCTGCCACACCGGATTTGACAACCTGATAAGTGTTGTCGCACTGATATTGTAAATTGAGAGTATTAACAAAATACTGGTCGTAGTCGTGGTTGTCTCTAACCGCGATTGTCTGGCTTGGAGACAGCCCCGACTACAACAAGAAAATCATTACTTGTTTACAACCATAAATGTGACGACACACTAAGAGCTCGCAACTGACAACTAAAAACCCGTCCAATTCGCCATCATTCAGTGATGTGGCTTTGATTTGACGGGATTTTTAATCTATATTTCGATTTGAGAACCGGTGTCAACTTACGAAAGGTCTGGAGTTTATGAAAACTCAACTGCCTCCCTCAGTGCACTGTTACCCGGCTCCGGCGGTCCTTATCGGGTGCGGCACGGTCGAGCGACCTAATATCATCACCTGTTCGTGGTTCGGAACGGTATGTTCGGAGCCACCGATGGTCAGCGTGTCGATACGGCGGTCGCGCTTCAGCGGTCCCCTGGTTCACCGTTACGGCGAGTTCACCGTCAATATCCCCCGCACCGCCGATCTTGAAGTCGTCAAGTTCTGCGGCAGTGAGTCGGGAAAGGATGTCAACAAGTTCGAGTCGCTCGGCCTCACACCAGTCCCCTGTCCGCCTCTGAAGGATGCACCTATGATCGCCGAGTGTCCGCTGGTGCTGGCGTGCCGGGTCAGGCACGAGCTTGAACTGGGCAGCCACCATATATTTATCGCAGAAGTAGTGAGCATCCACTGCGACAGCGAGCGTGCCCGTCCGTCAGGACATCCCGATCCGGCGCCAGCGGAACAGATAGTCTATCTCGATGGAAGATACTGGGGGCTGTCCCTAAATTCCCCCTCTTCTATTGAAGAGGGGGAGTAAGGGGGGGTTGTATGAAACCCGGGCAGCAAGCTACCCGGGCCACCCGCTGTTTGATGTAAAAGAGTGGCTTCGGTGTCAGGTGAGGGCACCTGACACCACATTAAATTCAATATATCAACAGGAATAAAAATGCTCTGTCCGAGCTGTCTGGTCGAGGTTGACCAGTTCGATGCCGACATTCCTCATAAGAGACATCCGGGCTACAGGTGTCCCGTCTGCAAGGAGCCTGTCCCGGAAAGGTTTGTCGAGGACTATCGAAATTATCCCCCGATAGTCTTCTTTCTGTTGGGACTCCCTGGTCATGGTAAGAGCCACTACCTGAGTCGTCTGTTCGCCGAATTTGATTCAATCGGCGAAGAGTGACCTGAATTCTTCTACACCCCCGTTCAGGAGCGGTTTATCGAGACGGTCAGGGAGCGGCAGCACGCGCTGGAACGCGGGGAGACGCCCGAGCCGTCCAGGAGGCTCTTCCCCAAACCGGCCATATTGCGTCTGGACGGTGTCCCCGAACTGGGAAGATGCCAGTTGCTGATATATGACGCCGCCGCCGAACAGGAGCTCGAACCTAGCGACCTTAGATATCTCACAGGATACATCGGGCGCAACAAGGTAGTGGCATTGCTGGTGAGCCTGAAAGACCTCCATTCGCCCACCGAGCTGACCGATCTCCTGACCCGTTACATCCAGAACCTGAGCAGTCTGGGCGGCAAGGCAAAAGAGCAGACGCTGATTGTGGCGCTGACCAAGGGGGATACCCTGATCGGTATGGAGAACCTGCCGGAAATAATAAGGAAATCGATACTGGGCGAGGAAATTGTCATAGAGGAGGATGAGGACGAGGCGACCGTAGTGTCCGGTGTCATCGAGGCCTGGCTCGGAATACAGAAAGAGACTATGAACTTCGTGCGTCGTGCCAGGGCCGATTTCAAGGAGGTGATCTATACGACCAGCTCTGCCCTGGGTTCGGACGACGGCGATACCCCAGAGTCACATCCCGCTGTTCGTCCCAGCGTCTTGTCGCCGCTGCTGGCGACCTGGAAAGCTCAGCAACCGCTGTTGAAGCAGGCTCAGCGCAGGCAGGTCAGGCAGAAGATCGGACGCGCAGCGAAGGAATCGGTCGGGGAGCTGACAGACCGTTTCATCGGAGGGATGCTCGGTCTGATCGAAGGTGCAATCTGGGGGGCGCTGATATGGGCGCTGGCGGGGGGATTTGAGGCTTATCTTGACAAGCTCCCTCTGAGTGAGGGTTTAGGCAGCGCAGTCAAATGGGGAACCTGGGGGCTGATCTGGGGAGCCGTGGTGTGGCTTTTAGCCGGCGTATCAGATGTGGTCAGAGGCGGCGGCGCTCACATCAGAGGTGGCGCCCGCGCTGGCGCAATCCTGGGACTCCTGTTGAATGGGATTATCGCCGCGGTTGTATGGGGGATTGCCATTAGCGCCGGCGCTATCCTGAAGGAGGGCACCACATTCTCCGCGGATCTAATCTGGAACAACGCAATGACCGGCCTGGCTGCCGGAGCCAGGTTGGGGGCGCTATTAGGTGCAGTCTGGGGGCTGGCGGTTCGCAGCACGGACAAACTTGAGATACGAGCGCCTTCCGGCATAGTGTGGAGCCTGCTGGTGGCGGCGATCGTGAGCATACTCGCCCATGTAATGGCCGGGTTGGATATGCTTGCAACCAATATCATCTGGGGTGGCGTCGCAGCACTGGTGTTCGCCTTCTGGGTGGCAATGAGAAGCAGATAAATCAGGCGCTTACCATGAATATCAAGGGCAGCATCCTGGACTGCATCGGCAACACCCCGCTGGTCAGGCTCGATCGGTTCGGTCGGGGTGCCGGTGCTGAGCTGGTGGCAAAGCTCGATATGTTCAATCCATTCTCGATTAAGGACCGACCGGTCTATTATATGATCCGCGAGGCGGAGAGGCGCGCAGAGATCAGGTCCGGCACCACTGTCATCGAGGCGTCGAGCGGCAATACCGCCATCGCTCTGGCCTATATATGCGCCATGAAGGACTATCGGCTTATAATCTGTATGTCCGAGATTCAGAGCCTCGAGCGCCGTCAGGTGTTGCAGGCGATGGGGGTGGAGCTGATTCTGACCCCAGCCGAGCTGGGAACGAAGGGCGCAAGGGCACGGGCGGTGGAACTTCACAACGAGATCGAGGGTTCATACTACATCTGCCAGCACTCGAACCGTGATAACATCACCGCCCATGTTGAGACCACCGCCGAGGAGCTGTGGCGGGATTCGGACGGCCGGATCGATGCCTTTGTCTGCGGCCTCGGCACAACCGGCACGGCTATGGGCGTGGCGCAGGTGATAAAGGGTCGCAAGCCGGATTTCAGGCTTATCGGGGTCGAGCCCGCCGAAGCGCCGATGCTCTCGAAAGGGATCTTCAATCCCCACCGGATGATGGGCACCTCGCCGGGCTGGGTGCCGGACATCTATGATCCATCGCTGGTGGACGAGATCATCCTCGTGTCGGAGGATGAGGCGTTCGAGGCCTGCCGGAGGCTGGTGAGGGAGGAGGGGATTCTTGCCGGTATCACCTCCGGCGCAACGGCTTATGCGGCGCTGAAGTTGTCGGAGCGGCACGAATTCGCCGGGAAGATGATCGTCTGTATGTTCGCCGACACCGGGGAGCGGTATCTGAGCGTGGAGGGGTTGTATACTTAATTGATAAAAATCAATCCAGCAAGCTGTCCGGGTTGTTAGTCGGGGCATTTCCCTAAATCGACTTAATGAGAGGTTTATAATGAAAATGACAAGGATGGAGAAGCGGTTCGTCAACAGCCCCAGACGAACAGCGAAAGCAGCGAAAACAGCTGAACAGCTTGCTCGGCACGTCAATCTTCAGAATGAGCTGCATCTGCTTGAGGTCGGTTGCGGCACGGGTGGGGCGTCTGTGTATTTCGCTGCGGAGCGTGGTCTGGAGGTGACCGGCATCGACGTCGATCCGGAGGAGGTTGAACTATCGTGTCAAAACGGAGCTGGCGTTCCCAACCTCCGATTCCAAGCAGCCAGCGCAACCGAGCTGCCGTTTGAGGATGGCAGCTTTGATATTGTATATTCCTATTACGTGATGCACCACGTGGATGACTGGCTGGGCGCATTGCGGGAGATAGCGAGGGTGCTGAAGCCCAAAGGGTATTTCATCTATGGCGATATTATGACCGCACAATGGTTGGCGAGGATACTCAGGAAGTTCACCAGCAACTACGGTGTTCCCACGCTGCCAGAGTTGAATGAGTTTGTAAACCGGAGCGGATTCTCCACCCTGCATTCATCACCGGCAAAGGTTGGTTTGATTGGGGGTTTTGTGGGGGTGTATGAGAAGGGGGAGTAGGCTCTGGGATTCAGGTCTGTGCTTGTATTTTTCGTGAAAATCGTGGTTGACTTCTTCCAGATGGTGATAAGTTACTATTAAGGGGGGCATTTTATAGTTGACATTGATCCGGCAGCTGCCGGACTGTCATTCCGACGTAGGTCGGAATCCAG
>MWJR01000181.1 GCA_002127415.1 Calditrichaeota bacterium AABM5.125.24 | reverse complement strand
GTTGTCCCTAACCACGACTGTCGGGCTTGGGGACAGCCCCGACTACAACAAGAAAATCATTACTTGGTTAACACTCTCTATAGTTTTAGGTCATAGTATAGCTTGCAGACGATCCGGCAGCTACCGGATGCCATCACGCGCTTTTACTAATGGGTGCAATTAATACTTGTCATTGCGAGGCACGCAACGCCTAAGCAATCCATACCGGTAGATGGTTTCACTTCGTTCGCATTAAGGTGTGGCACGGGCACAACTGAGTTTAATGACAGCTATTTGATGCGCCTGGCAATATTTACCAACATTCTTATTCTAAGCCGCCCTTCTCCTTCCAATCAGAACGATGCCGATTATAAGAGCTGCGAGGGCGACAACTACCCATATGTCCACACGCCTCAAACCACGGATAACAAGAGACTCATAATTAACCTTGGAATATATGGTTACTTCGCTATCCTCCAGATAGGGCAAACAGAAACTTACATATTTATCCTTACCTGCAATTTCACTCATCCCTTTCTGAAAAACCGACTCATCATCCACCTTAACTTCTAAGTAGAAATATGGAACTACGAACCTTGATGATATTATTTTATCCAAGGCAAATAAATCAGTCTCAAAATATCTTTCAAATACACTGTTTCGCAGTGACAGGTCAATTATCTCAGGAAGATTACTCTTATACGATTCGAGATCTATATACAGGCCGTTAAATCGAATCGGGTCCAACCGTTTGTCCACATACAGGATCACAACCCACGACGTATCCCTCAGATCAAATCTATCGAAGTCCCGTCCGGATGGAAGGGATAACTTTTTCATTAACTGCTGTTCAAATTCCTCCTTACCTGCAAATGTTTGAGTTGAGTATGAAAATGAATCGTCCTGAATAGAACCACCGAAATACCGCATGTAATCTCGGTAAGGATACGGAATTGAATCCTGTCTAAGACCGCTCAGATCAGTCAGCTTCCCATTAGCAGTATTAAGTTTATCCCTGATTGCCAATTCTTCATTACTAATTGATTTAAATATATGGTCTTTAATCAACTCCGCACTCGTGAGGTTCGCAACAGGAGCATAAAGCGGCGAACAGAAGAAATAGATCATAGAATTCATCGTCGTAACGGCAAAGATGACTAACGCTATAGACGCCACAATGAGAAGAACCGGAACGGATTTCAGGAAACGCCCGGCCACATTCCCGGCACGCTCAGACATAAAACCAACCCAACTTAATTCTGCACACGTAAAATCACGCCGCTTCCTGCGCTGCGGGACGGCGGCGGAGTGGGAAACCGAAACCCTTAAGCAGTTCCAACGCCTCCTCGTCGTTACGAGCCGTGGTGCATATGGTGATGTCCATCCCGTGCATCTTGACCACCCGGTCGTAGTCTATCTCCGGGAAGATAATCTGTTCCCTGACCCCGAATGTATAGTTGCCGCGCCCGTCAAACGACCGGTCACTGAGACCCCGGAAGTCACGCACTCTGGGGATGACCATGGTGATAAGCCGGTCGAAGAACTCGAACATCCGTTCCCGCCTGACAGTGACCCGGCAACCGACTGTCATCCCCTGGCGCAGTTTGAAGTTCGATATCGACTTCCGCGCCCTGGTGAATATCGGCTTCTGACCGCTGATAATCGCCAGCTCCTCGGCTACCGACTCGGCCAGCTTCGCATCCTGATGCAGGGTTCCGATGCCGACGTTGAGGATGATTTTGTCCAGCCGCGGAATCAGCATACGGTTCTTATATTTGAATTTGTCCATCAACGTCGGAGCAATCTGCTCATAGTAGAGTTTCTTCAACCGGGGGACATATTCAGCCGGCTTCGGCTGGACTTCAGCAGACTCTTTTTTAGCTGGAGCCTTGTCCTTGACCTTTTCAGCCGCAGCTCCGGGGGCGGCAGCCTTCTTCTTAGTCGGAACCTTAGCTGTGCCTTTCGCCGCCTCTTTCGGAGTGGTTGCTTTCTTTTTAGCCGGGGCCTTACTCTCGCCCTTCACCGTCTTTTTCGGGGCGGTCGATTTCGGTTTTTTCTGCTGTTTTTTATCGTCTTCGGTCATTTCAGTATCTCTATCCACTCAGCGTCTCGCCGGACTTCTTCGAATACCTGACTCTCGCGTTGCGTCCCTCGATCCTCAATATGCGGTGTCCGATGCGGGTCGGTTCGCCGGTCTTGGGGTCGATGACCATCACGTTCGAGGCATTGATAGCCCGCTCCCGCTCGATGATACCTCCCTGCGGCACCTTAGGATTGGGCTTGGTGTGCCGCTTCATAAATCCTATCCCCTCGACCACCACCCGGTTCCGTTCGGGAAAGACCTTCAGCACCTTGCCCCGCTTGCCCCGATCGTTACCGGACATGACCAGCACCATATCCCCCTTGCGGACAAACAGCTTGTTGCCCTTGATCTTTTTTATGCGCTTTATCATAACATTCAACTTGTACTGTTAGTTGTCACAACCTAAGAGATAAGTTTTTTTCGTCAGGTGAGGATATCTGACGACACGTCAATATGACGGCGGACAGGAATGTCCGCCCTACCCACAAAGAACTCACAAAACCTCCGGCGCCAGGGATACAATCTTCATATACTTCTTGTCGCGCAGCTCGCGTGCCACGGGACCGAAGATGCGGTTGCCGAGCATCTCAAGGTTGTTGTCCAGCAGGACGCAGGCGTTCTCGTCGAAGCGGATGTATGAGCCGTCCCTGCGGCGCACCTCCTTCTTGGTCCGCACCACCACCGCCTTGGTGACCGACCCCTTCTTGATGCGGCTGGTCGGGGTGGCGCTGCGCACCGACACCACGATGACGTCACCCAGCGAGGCATACCGCCGACGGGTCCCCCCCAGGATGCGGAAACATTTGACCCGCTTGGCGCCGGTGTTGTCGGCGACTATCAGTTGCGTCTCTTCCTGGATCATTGGTTAATTGCCGATTGTCAATTGTCAATTGTCGATTGACAAAGAATCTTTCAAAACGGTCGGGAAAAATAGCTGTGGTTGTGTGAAATTTCATCCGGAGGAACAAACAAGGTTAAAGACGGAACTCCCGAAGCCTTCGAGAAAAACGGATCGATTGCCTTAGCTTCTTCTCTCAGTTCTTCAGCTCCAGTATTATCGCCCAAACCTCGTTTAATCATGGATGACAGTCCTAATGTATATGCTTTCAGCGGCGGAACCGGTTCGGAGTCCAGATACCTTTTGATTGCCGCTTCAGCCAACGGTAAAGCTGTATCCTTGATTGTCTCATCTCTCCAGACAGTCATAATATGATACCTTGCTAAATCCAGAAACAGGATGTTTTTCTCAGGGTCAATTCTGACTGCCTCCTCAAAGCGCTTGACTGCATCCTCAACTTCGCCCTTACGAAGATGTGCTTTCCCCAATTCTTCAAGAGCATCGGCATTCCCTTCATTATTTTTTAGGACCTTCTGCCAATGATCAACCCTGTCAACCTCTTCCGGCAGCAGCAGTTCACGGGCTTTGGCGCCAAAGACTTCATCCATTCCTTCCAGTTGCTTAGCATACTGTTCAGCTTTTGAACTGTCGCCGCCCACATCTTCAGGAGCCAAACCATAGATCTCAACCAGGTGCAGCATGGCTTCATGATAATCAGGCTTTAGCTTCAGTGCAGACTCAAAAACACTACATGCTTTTACTACCTTTTCCTTTGCATCCGGCTGATTTCTCATTAGAGACATATATGCCTGCATGAAGGATACATTTCCTGCAAAGAAAGCATATATCACGTTATCCGGATCCTGTCCCATCGCTTTTTCAATAGATTGCCGCGCTTCCTCCATCCTGCCCGGCAACTCCCTCGGATTTCCCAATGCCATGTGATATTTGGTTCTTGCGAGCTCGTAATGGGCAATGGCATTAGTAGAATCTTCCGATATTGCCTGCTCGAGAAGCGCTTTGGCTGAATCAGCCTTTCCATCCATCCTTAATTCGTATGCTTGTTGCACCGTCTTGTCCAACTCTTGCCTGACACAAGACCAAAATCCAAGTGACACAACAGCAGCACAGAGTGATATTAACAGAAATCGCTCTTTTGAAATGCTTTTACCAACCATTTGGTTACCTCCTGGCATTGTGTGAAAAGTGTCCTGGACGCCTTCTACGGCAGCGCGGTGGTGGGCTATATGTATAAGACCAAGGGGCTGCAGGTGATCGCAAACGACCGGCTGCGCTATTGTTTCAATATAGCCCGCGCCATCATCAGGCCTTCCGTTCCACGACCTCCAGCAGCCGCCACCTCTTGCGTCGTGACAGCGGCCGGCACTCGACGATCCTCACCCGGTCCCCCTCCAGGCAACTGTTATGAGGGTCGTGGACCAGGAACTTCTTCGAACGGGTATAATACTTCAGATACCGGGGGTGCGGCAGCCGCCTCTCGACCTTGACGGCGACGGTCTTATCCATCTTGGTCGAGGTGACGACGCCGAGCTTGACTTTCCTGTGGCCTCGCTGCTGCATTTAGCCTGTCTCCTGCCCTTCGTCCGATCCCTGCCGGGAAGCCACCCTGATGCCGAGGCGGAACTCCTGCAGTATGGTCTTCATCCTGGCCAGCTCCCTCCTGGCAATGCGCACCTTGGAGGTATTGTCGAGCTGATGCAGAGCCAGTTGGAACTTCAAGTTGGCCAGCTCCTCGGCCTTCTCGGCCACACTGGCCTCCAGCTCCTCCTTTGACAACTCACGGATCTCACGCACCTTCACCGGACACCTCAATCGCTGCGGGTGACAAATCGGCAGGGGATGGGGAGTTTGCCAGATGCCAGCCGCATAGCCTCCCGCGCCATCGGTTCAGCCACCCCCTCCAGCTCAAACATAATCCGCCCCGGCTTAACTCGCGCCACCCAGAATTCCGGATTACCCTTCCCCTTCCCCATCCTGGTCTCGGCCGGCTTCTTGGTGACCGGCTTGTCGGGGAAGATGCGGACCCACACCTTACCACCGCGCTTGATATGACGGGTGATGGCGATACGTGCGGCCTCGATCTGCCGGGCGGTTATCCAGGCCGGGCCCAGCGCCCTGAGCCCATATTGACCGAAGGCTACGGTGGAACCCCGGTAAGCCTTTCCGGTCATCCGACCGCGCTGAACCTTGCGATGCGGCACACGTTTGGGTGATAGCATAGCTGTTACGCCTGATGTGATCTAACGCCGCGAATCCGTCCGAGGTCGCTCTTCTTGCCGAGCACCTCCCCCTTACATATCCATACCTTGACGCCGATGGTTCCGTAGTTGGTATATGAAACGCGCAGGGCGTAGTCGATGTCGGCCCGCAGGGTGTGGAGCGGTATGCGTCCATCCTTATAGGTCTCGCGGCGCGCCATCTCGGCACCACCCAGACGTCCCTTACACATTATCTTGACCCCTTCAGCCCCCAACCGGCGGGTGCTCTGCAGGGCTCGCTTCATAGCCCGCCTGAAGGAGACGCGTCCCTGGAGTTGGTGGGCCAGGTTCTCCGCCACCAGCGCCGCCTCAAGCTCGGGCATCTTGATCTCGAGGATATTGATCTGAACCTCTTTGCCGGTCAATTTCTTCAGCTCGGCGCGCAGCTTCTCAACATCGACACCCTTACGGCCTATTACGATACCCGGTCGAGCCGTATGGATGTTGACGGTTATCTGCTTCAGGGTCCGCTCAATCTCGACGCGGGCCACGCCGGCATTCGGCAGCCGCTTGTCGAGGTAGCGGCGCAGCATCAGGTCTTCCGACAGCTTATCGGCGAAGCGCCGCTCGTCGAACCAGTTGGAAAACCAGGTCTTGTTAATCCCTAATCTCAGCCCAATGGGGTTGGTCTTCTGTCCCAAACGGTATCCTCTCCTGTCGTCGTGTCTATGAATTTATAACTACTTCTTGCCTTCTTCGGCTTCGGCTTCAACCCCCCTGGCTTCCACCACGACCGTCAGATGGCTGGTGCGTTTGCGGATGCGGGTGGCGCGTCCCATAGCCCTGGGACGCCAGCGACGCAGGGTTGCGCCTTCGTCCACGCGAATCTCCTTGATGAACACATCGGCAGGATCGACCTTGGCAGCCTCATCCATCTGCAGCAGGTTGGCCAGCGCCGAGCGAACCGTCTTCTCGACCGGCTCAGAAGCCCGTGTGGTCGAGAAGTGCAGTCGGTTGACGGCCTCGTTGACCCCCTGACCCTTGATCAAATCAGCCATCAACCGCATCTTACGCGGCGCTACCCGCACCCAGCGAGCCACCGCCTTCGCCTCAACCGACATCTCTCGTCTTGATTAGTTAAGACTTAAAAATTAAGAGTAAAGAGTTTTTAATATATTGTAAGAAGTTTCCGGCTATCATTCATCATTCATCCGTTCATTATTCATCTATTTAACCCGGGTGCCCCGCTCTGATTTCCTGCCGCTGTGTGAGCGGAAGGTTCGGGTCGGGGCGAATTCCCCCAACTTGTGCCCCACCATATTCTCGGTGATGAACACCGGCAGGAACTTCCGCCCGTTATGGACTGCCAGGGTGTGACCGACGAACTCAGGGGGTATCATCGACCGCCGCGCCCAGGTCTTGACGACCTTCTTCTGCCCGGTCTGGTTGAGTTCCTCGATCCTCTTCATAAGTTTCTGATCGATATAGGGGCCCTTCTTCAGTGATCGCGCCATTTCCGCCTCGTTATACCTCTACCACTACCGTATTCACAATGACTGACGCTTGATGCGCCGCCGCTCGACGATAAGTCGGTCGGACGGCTTGCGGCGGCGGGTCTTGAAGCCCTTGGTCGGCTTGCCCCAGGGGGTGCAGGGATGCCGCCCGCCGGAGGCCTTTCCTTCGCCGCCACCCATCGGATGATCGACCGGGTTCATCGCCACGCCGCGGGTGTGAGGGCGGCGCCCCTTCCATCTATTACGTCCGGCCTTTCCCAGGGAGACCTTTTCGTGGTCGACGTTCCCGACCTGTCCAATGGTGGCGAAACATCCCTTCAGGAATTTACGGATCTCCCCCGACGGCATCCGGAGCAGGACGTAAGGACCGGCCTTTGCCATCACCTGAACTCCGGTCCCTGCACCACGAGCCACCTGCCCGCCCTTGCCGGGCTTCATCTCCACGTTGTGAACGGTGGTCCCGAGCGGGATGTCGGAAAGCGGCATTGCGTTGCCGGGGTGAACCTCAAGGCCGGGGCCAGCCTGAACGACGTCATCGACCTTCAGTCCAGACGGCGCCAGTATGTAACGTTTGTCGCCATCGGTATAAAACAGCAGGGCGATGTTGGCCGAACGGTTCGGGTCGTATTCAATCGCCGCCACCCTGGCTGGCACACCGACCTTATCCCGCTTGAAATCGATCACCCGATAGCGCCGTTTGTGGCCGCCGCCACGGTGATAGGCAGTCTGTCGTCCGTAAACATTGCGGCCGCCGGTGCGGGGCTTCGGCCGCAATAGCCGTTTTTCAGGCGGCTTATCGGTCAGCTGGCTGTAGTCCAGAACGCTGGTGTAGCGCTGGGACGGCGTGGTCGGCTTACGTTTCTTGACCGGCATCTATAATTCCACCGTCTTTTTATGCACCTTCGAACAGGTCTATCTTCTCCCCCTCAGACAGTGTGACCACCGCCTTCTTCCAATCCGGCCTGCGGCCTTTGAAACGCCCGAGGGCCTTTAACTTGCCGCGCACGTTCATAGTCCGCACCTTATCAACCCGCACCTTGAACCTCTCCTCCACCGCCTGCTTTATCTCCAGCTTATTGGCATTCGGATGAACCTCGAACACGTATTGATTGAGCTGTTCCTGAAGCCGGGTCACCTTTTCGGTCACCATCGGCCGGCGCAGCACATCCAGGCTACTTTTCACCTGGCAACCCTCCCGTCAGGCTGCCCAGGGCCGACCGGCAGACAATCAACTTCCTGGCCCTCAATATGTCGTAAGTGGAGGCGTTCACCCCGTCGCGGACCTCAAGGCGATGGATGTTTCGGCACGACTTGACCACTGTCGGCTTATATCCGTCAACTAACAGCAGAACCGACTTGCCATCGGCGTCAAAGGCCTGGAGCATATCGGAGATGCGCCGGGTCTTCGGCTGCTCGAGGTCGAAGTCCTCAACCAGGTTGATTGCTCCGGCCTGCGCCTTGACGCTTAAAGCGATACTTCGAGCGAGTCTCTTTACCTTTTTCGGCAGCTTCAGGTTATGGTCATGGGGCTGAGGGCCGAATGTCGTGCCACCTCCACGCCAGATCGGTGAGCGAATGGTTCCAGCACGAGCGGCTCCGCGTCCCTTCTGCCGCCACGGCTTACGGCCGCCACCCCGGACCATAGCCCGGCTGCGGGTGGCGTGGGTCCCCTGCCGCCGGTTGGACATCTCGACCTTGACCGCCAGATAGAGGACATGGTCGTTGCGTGGCAGGCCGAACAGGCGCGGGTCGAGCTCGATCTCCTCACCGGTCGGAGTGCCGTCCATCCGCCGCACCGGCAGCTTCAGAGGCGGCGATGCTTCAGTTGTTGGTTGAACGGTGTCGGTGGTTGCAGTCTCGGCCAACTTATCGTTTCTCCTATCCCACCTTGCGTATGTTGACGATGCCGCCCGGCGCGCCTGGAACAGCTCCCTTCACCATCATCAGACCACTATCGGGGTCAACCTTAATTACCACCAGATTCTTGACGGTAAACCTCTTTCCCCCCATCCTTCCGGGCATCTTCTGACCCGGCCACACCCGTGCCGGGAAGCTGGCGGCCCCGATCGATCCGGGCCCGCGGAAGGCCTCATGTGTGCCGTGGGTTTGACCCGGTCGGCTGAAGCCGTGCCGCTTGATCACACCTGCAAAGCCGCGCCCCTTGGATACGCCGGTCACATTTACCAGGTCACCGGGCTTGAACAGGTCCACCTGCAGAACATCGCCGGGCTTATGCTCCCCTGTGAAGTTGCGGAACTCGCGCAGGATCCGGTGAGGCTCCACCTTGGCCCGCTTGAAATGCCCTGTCCGCGGACGGTTGGCAAGCTTGGGGCGAACCGGGTCGAAGCCGAGCTGGAGCGCATTATAACGGTCAACCTCCAGGGTCTTGACCTGCACCACCGGACAGGGACCGACTTCGAGCACCGTCACCGGTGTGTGCCTGCCGCTATCGTCAAAGACGGCGCTCATCCCCTTCTTGCGGCATATAAGCCCTATCATGTCTTGATCTCGATGTCAACCCCGGCGGGCAACTCCAGCCTCATCAGGGCGTCGATGGTCCGCGGCGACGAGTTCAGGATGTCGATCAGCCGCTTGTGAACCCGGGTCTCAAACTGCTCGCGCGACTTCTTGTCCACGTGCGGGCTGCGCAGGACCGTATAGACCCGCCGCTTGGTCGGCAGCGGTATCGGCCCCGAGATCGCCGCCCCCGTAGCCCGCGCCGTGCGGATTATCTTCTCAGTCGACTTGTCGATCAGGTTGTGATCGTAAGCCTTGAGCTTGATGCGTATGGTCTGTCCGGGCATGAAAGTATTTTTAATTTATTTCGGTTTATGCCAGTATCAATCGCATTGGTTGCAGTTGACGAGTGAAAGGATTCAACACAAGTCCCATATTCTCAAGCGTGATCATACCTAACAGCGCTTGATCTTCAGGTTGACCCAATATAACTGGTGTATGAGTCTCATCTTCAGGCAGCGCAATGTGGCATTCGGAAACCCGACGAATAATTTTAGAACCGTCAGCCAAGGAAAAGGTCATCTCACGTTTCGGTTTTAGCCCGATCTGCTTCCAGACCGACTCTGGCAATAGCGAATAGGTCGCTCCGCTATCCACAAGGAACTCAACCTCCTCGCTACCGAGGGGACCATTAACCTTGCCTGTTATATAGACAATTCCCATAATAACTCTCTGTCTTCCCAGTTTAATACAAAAGCCGGCGCTGTGCGGATTATCTTCTCGGTGGACTTGTCGATCAGGTTGTGATCGTAAGCCTTGAGCTTGATGCGTATGGTCTGTCCGGGCATAGCAGGATCAGTCTAAGATGATGTTTATGAATATTCGATGATTTTACTTTGCAAATCATTTAAACTCAAAGCGCCGAACCGGAACCGGCTCTAATCATACCAATAACCAACAGCACGAACCCTATCAAGAGTAGCAGGATGCTGATCCCCAACACAGATTCAATATGTCTGTATCCGACGATTGGAATGACTGCAGCGAGCACAAAGCAACCGCCCATTAGTCTGATCCAGATGCCGCTCAGGTCATGGCTTGCTTTCCGGCCACCATACAGGGGTGGGAACGGCGACCAGCCGGTAATCAGAAAGAACAAGCCGATGACTGCAATAACTACCCAGGCGTAGATGTGCATGACTCCCCCTCAAGTGAGTATCTCTTATCCAGCATCAATCTCATAGGCTGAATCTCACGTATTATCTCCTTGCAGCAATGGGGCAGGGCTACTCGATCACCTTAGTCACCATCCCGGCACCGACGGTGCGGCCGCCCTCGCGAATGGCAAAGCGAACCTGCTCCTCCAAAGCAATCGGCGATATAAGCTCAACCTTGATGGTCACATTGTCACCCGGCATAACCACTG
>MWJR01000075.1 GCA_002127415.1 Calditrichaeota bacterium AABM5.125.24 | reverse complement strand
CTTGCCAAATCTTGCATTCTCGGACAGACTGCTTCGCCGGTCCGACAAGTGTCTACAATAAAGTGCCCTGATTAGTATCTGCCCCCGCGCTTCGCTCTGCATTTCATTCAAGGCGTGTTTGGTGTAAAAGCCCCGTTCGGCCTCAAAACACTCACGAACCCGGTTTAACAAATCCAACTCAGTTTGCACTTTAATATGGAGTTTTACGGTCAAAACACACTACCTATCCACTGTCCCAGGAAGCCCATCCGACCTATCAAGAGCGAGATACGTGCCATCACCGTGTATCCGAAGGCTGCGCCGAAGGCTACCATCAGCACCCAGATCCCGGCCCGCGCCGTCCCGCCGAACCATCCCTTATGCTCCTTCGAGAAGAAGAAATAGACCAGCGCCGCCAGCACGCCCAACACAATCACCAAGTTCGATAGCGTCCCGCCGAAGTTGAAGCCGCTCTCACCCACGACTATCACCGGGATCAGCGTGGCGCGGATCTGGGCGATGAAGTCGGACTGCAGGTAGCGGGTCAGGTTGGTCCCGGCGGCGAAGCCGATAATGAAGGCCATCGGCCAGCGCGACATCCACGACGCCTTGGGGGTCAGCCGGGTCAGCATCATTATACCCAGAATTAACGGCACGAGGCGCAGATAGCTGGGGGATTGTGCGACCAGTGTGGCCGCTTCCTCAGGGTTGGTCGCGAACCAGCCCATAGACGGCGGGTAGATGCGTCCCAGCATATTCGGGATCAGGGTCGTCCAGAACCCCACCACCATCCAGTAGGCCGCCGACACCCCCACGAACAGATGCTCGGCGAACTTGTAGAACGGGTTGTCCCTGTAGAGGAAGCTGAAGATCATCAGCGTCAGCAGCCCCCCGACCCACAGTTCGATATAGTCAGTCAGTCCCATCATTCGCTCCGTTCACGTTTTTCACGCCCTCTGATGACGAAGAACGCAATATTCCCGACAATGACAAAGAAGATGATGACCAGGTGCGCCACCGTCTGCGGCCCCATATTTTTAACCGCGGTGGTGCTGGTCTCCCTGTAGTCCGGGTACTTGATGACCAGAGCCGCTTCGAACTCCGCCGCTCCCTGCAGCCCCCCCATCAATCCCAGCAACTGGCGGGGGTAGTAAGGGTAGAGCAGCGGCGCCTCGACCGCAGTAACGCCACCCGCCACCGGGATGTCACCGCGGTCACCGGCAAACTGGATCCACTCCTTCATCCCCGGCTTCCCCGACCCGATGCACAGGATCAGGTCGAAGTCCGGCAGCCCAGCGATACCCTCCATTATCGGGAAGCTGTTGATGTCCGCGCCCGAGGCGTCGGTGGTATACATCCCCTTCAGGTCGGTGAAGATGGCGTTGAGCAGACCCTGATTGCCGGCCTTGTAGCCGAGCTGGATGTAGTTCTCGCCATAGACCTTCCCGGGGAACTCCCCCTCGATGACATCTTCGATGGTGATGTTTGCCTGAGCCTCACCGGTTGCCCACACTGCCATAATGTAGAGCCTGTGGTTTTTAATCATACAGTGCCGGGTCATAGCGTCGGCCATAGGCTGGTTCTCGGGGACGGTGGCGGGCCCGTAGTCGAACGAGATCAGCACCCGTGAGCCCTCCGGCAGCGCCTCGATCTTGTCGAAGATTGACTGCACTATCGGCGAAGGCCTGACCACGAACACCAGGTGAACCAGCATCGGGATGATGACCGCCAGCGCAATCAGACCGAAGATTATCCGGCGGTCGATGGCCTGCATTCTTTCGATGAAAGTCATTTACTCAGCCCAGTATTTGTTGTTTTTAAGTCTCTTTTTTTACAGTCGCAAGTCGCAAGTCGCAAGCTACAAGTCTCAAGTTGCAAGTTACCAACAGAAGATGACTAAGTGTCAGATGAAGCAGCCTTTCCGGTTTGGCCGATTTTCTTGGGTTTCTTCAGGTGATGCGACAGACCGGTAATCATCGAGGCAATCTCTCTGCACTCATCAATCAGCCTTGTTGCAGTCTTCTTCTGCAGATAGCCGATCGCCTGGGCAATATACAACTGGGTTCGAAGTTCGCCGCAGGAACCCTTGGCGATCATAGCGAACCGGTTGAATTCAGCGTCGGAGTCCCTTTCATATCCTTCGGCTATGTTTGAAGGAATGGCAACGGCGGAACGGCGAATCTGATCGCGCAGTCCCCAATCTTTCTCGAATGCCTCTTTACCGGTCAACTTGTATAGCTCCACCACCATGCGACATCCACGTTTCCATACCTCGATCTCTTCGAGCCCCTTAAAACCCAACTCACCTCCTTCTTGCGACTTGTGACTTGCTACTCGCTACTTCTCCCCCCCGAGATACCCGCGCTCAATCCCCAGGATCAGCTTCAACGATGTGGCGATGATGCCGAGCGAGATGCCGATCATAATGGCTCGCTGACCGGCCAGATTGGGCACAGCCAAAATCCAGTTCGAGAGCGTGGGTATGTGCAGGAACTGCAGCGGCTCGGGCAGCCAGAATGTCAGGTAGTAGCCCAGCGGGGTGCGTCCGACCAGGATGATGAAGGCCGCCAGCAGCAGCACCGTCGCTTCGCGGGTCTTGGCGCGGAAGGCCCGGTAGGAGGCCGAGGCGACGAAGAACGCCAGTAGCGAGAACATCGTGGCTCCCAGCGGCACGAAGAAGGAGTCGTAGATGACCTTGAACCAGGTGCCTTCGGCGATGTAATTCCCCTTAAACCCCGGGTCGCCGCCGAACTTCATCAGTCCCACCATCAGCGTGATCAGGAAGCCGGCGATGGTGACCACAGAGTAGAAGCGGTCTTTGTGGCCCCGCGTGATCCGGTCAACGTGGATCTTCAGCAGGTTTCCGCCCCCGAGGATGAAGGCGAACACGGCGATGATGTCGAACCAGACCGAGAACTCGGCGTCCAGCCTCGGGAACGGGTCGCGCGGGATGAACAGCGCTACAATCAGCGCCGTGCCGATGATGAACGTTATGAACAGCGGTATTTCGCGTCGCATATTGCCTCAAATTTGAATGGTTGAATGTCGTTTGTCCATATCTGCTGATACCTCCACGCCATCCACTCTCAAAGCATCAGCGCAGAAGTCAATTCCTCCGGGCCATTCAAGATACCTCCCTCGACCGCGGATTTTCACCTCAGAGAAAAATCTTTCATCTTTGAGGCTGGCGAAAACTCCGCCCTGTTCAATGACTGGCTTGAGATCGCAGACAAACACCCGCCCGTCATTGAAGACCAGGCGCAGTCGGCATCCCGGTTCAGGTATAACTTCCTTGACTTTGTAGAACATTGATTACTCCAATCGGCTTATTTTGAAGGGTATAAGGCCTTGCCGGCAGCGATCCCAATTGACCATCAATTCCCGATCATGCCTCTGAGCCCATTCCATGACCAGATTCACCATCCTCGTCGGCGCCTCGCCTTCAATAATTTCCAACGGCGAGATTCCCACTTTGATTTCCCATCTGTCATGAACGGCATGAAAATGTGGGGGTGAATGATCGCGATAGAACATCCTAATTACAATACCGTAAAATCTTGATATCTCCGGCATCAGCGCCTCATCTCTTCTGTCAGCATCCTGGTCCCAACGAAATCTCGGCGTCCAGCCTCGGGAACGGGTCGCGCGGGATGAACATCGCTACGATCAGCGCCGTGCCGATGATGAACGTGATGAACAGCGGTATTTCGCGACGCATAGGACCTCAGGTGTTTATTTAGAAATCAACATTTACCTTATTGCCGCTGCCAGCCCACAGCGGCCGACAGCATAGGCATTGCTTACATATCGTTGTATTCAGTGGTGTCAGGTGGGGGCACCTGACACCACAATTAGAATCTGCACCCCTTAACAGCTTTACCAGCCCTATTCCTTTCCTCCCATTTTCTTTATCCCCTTAAACACGTCGAAGCCGAAATTCAATCCAGTGTGGATCTCGGTATCAGCCAGGCCGCTGAAGCCGCTGCGATACCTGATCCCGGCGTCGAGCGCGGTAAATCTGGTGATGAAGAAGCGCACGCCGGCCATCCCGTGCCAGAGCTGCTCCACGTCCATCTCCTGCAGGCTGTCGTCGAAGACTATCCTGGGCTGGCTCCCGAACTCGATGATCGAATGGGTGGTTTCGTTGACCTTGTGTTCCACCCCAGCAAAGATGGACACCATCCCTTCCTTTGAGTCTCCGGGATTTGAGGGAGGATTAGGGCCTCCATATTCCAGGTTACGTGTGCGCAGCTCGTGCCAGACCAGACCGCCGTGCAGGGTGAAGGTCGGGTAGATGTCAGCGGTTGCCGTCAGGTAGAGGCTGGTCTGGAGCGCTTCGAACTCAACCCGTGTCACCCCGCTTCCCGGTGATGCAGGTCCTGCAAGATCATCTTCCGATCCCTCAACATTCGACCAGACATTGCTGCGCAGCGCCACCACGAAGGTGGGGATATGGGAACCCGGTCTTCTCTGGTGAACCATAAACTTCAGCACCGTGGTGCCTATAGGCTCCGAGAAGTCTAATATGTTTGTCACCACGTGTGCGGTGCTGACCTCGACTTCGGCCACCCCGCCCAGCCCCACCGAGAACAGCCCCAGATACTCCTTCCCGCCCTGGCTGGCGAAGGCACCTCCGAAGGCCACACTCACCACCCCCGACGGTATCATCTGACCCTTCGGCGCGATGAACAGGTGGGAGAGGTAGTCGGCGTCGGGGTCATCATAGATGGGCTCGGTGTTGGCATCAGAGTATAATGTTAGGCAACCAAAAACAATCAAAACCGATTTTGCCCACGATTTCAAAGTCACTTTACCTCCACTATTTGTCAAAATCAGAAGCTATCAATCAATTGTTGTTGTGTCAGGCGCTCCAGCCTGATACCCCAATGCTCTTTCCCCGTCAGGTGAGGTTACCTGACGGCACGAGTCAACAGGCATCTTTGCGTCTCTGCGCCTTTGCGTGAGAATTATCAGAAATTCAACGCAAACAGCCTGACAAAGGCATCCGACAGCCTCATCCAGAACCCCGCGCCGGACAGCGTCGCGACCGTTGCCAGCACCGAGCCCAGCACTATCGACCCCATCGCCAGCACCTTGCCGACATCCTGACCCCGCAGCGAGGCTATCATCCGCTGGTCGCCGGACAGATACGCCGAGGCTGCGAACAGCTCCTCGCCGATCAGGGTGTAGTCACAGGCCGCCACGAAGAACGGCAACTGAGACGGCATGGCGGTTCCGGCGATCTGGATGGCACCCACGTAGTTGCCGGTCTCGGCCAGGATCAGCGATTCGGCGAAGAAGGCGCCCATATAGAAGCAGGCCGCGGGCTGTTCCCTGACCATTATGCCGTCCACCGCCGCCACGTAGCCGAACTGCTCGTCGGTCACGTAGTGGACTATGTCGTCATTATAGAAGTCGGGCCGTCCCACCGACAGGTAGGCCTCTTTGACCATCTCGCGTCCGTTCGACATCACCAGCGACCGGGATACCGGCACGTCGAGCCGGGTTTCGTATTCGGCTGTCATCTTCGCCACCGAGCCGAGGATGGTGAGTCCGGCGATGGTCTGCACGTCGTCCAGGTCCAGGATGCCGGGGATGAACAGCACCGAACGTCCCATCTCGGTAGCCCGACCGACCGCCTCCTCGACCGCCTGCAGTCCCGCGATCTTACGGATATACATCTTGCCGCGCCCGGCCCTCGTGACATACCACGTAACCGCAAACATCACGATCACCGCGATCACCAGCAGGTTGATCTTGCGCATATCGAACCAGCTGGCCCGGCTGATAATATTCATAACCGGACGCGACTCCCAAATGGCCCCCTCACCGTAGGCGCGCAGCATATAGTTGTAAGCCACCCCATCCTCCAGGCCGGCATCGGTGAAGAGCGCTGCGGTCGGTTCGGCGCTTCCTGCCAGCTCCCAGCCACCCACCCCCTCTGAGGTGCGGTAGATCCTGACCTCGCTGAATCGATCAACCGGCTCCTGCACCTGCCAGTTTATGTCGATCTGTCCACCGCCGTCATACGGGGTGTCGCGCACCTCGACCGCTATGAACTTGCCAGGGTGAGCGATTGCCGCAACGGTTTCAGCCTCGGCCACGACCGAATTACCCAGCATCGCCTCAAGCCGGTATGTAACGCTCATCAGACCGGGTTCAGCGCTGTCCTGATAGCTGCGCACTGCTCCGGGAAGCTCGGCTGCCAGGACGGCTTCATCGGGATGCTCCATACGGTAGAGCCGGAAGGTCAATTCCTCCGGCTGCGGGCCGATGTAGGACCAATGCAGATCCATTCGAGTCATAATCCCTGGAGTGGTCTCGCCCGTGAAGGCTGAGATGTGTGGCTCAACCGGATCGGTGGAGGCCGATATGACGGCTGGTATCATCAGATTTAATGTCAGCAAGCAAATAATTAACTTTCGTGTGGCTTTCATTCCTGAACTCCTCCCGCGATTGGCGGGTATATTGGTTTTCCTGTCGTAACCGAACATCAGGCGTTGCCGGCCAGCTCCTCGTTGACAAGGGCGTGGAGCAGCGGCAGCAGCAGCTCGTGATGGCCGATGAAGTTGAACTTTCGACCTCCCGTCATAGTCGGGCGATTCAGCACATTCTGGGTTGGACGGTATTGTGTGTATATATCGAAGTTGGCGGCGGTGAAGCCGTGCGCCGGGGCTCCTAAATTGCGGGCCACCGAGAGCGCCTTAAGGAACACCTCAGGCATAACTACTGCTGAACCAAAGTTAATCACGATCCCCCCTTCACCCAACCGCCCGACCTGTTCGGCGAAGATGCGGAAGTCCCGCAGGCTGGCGCGCCCGATGGCTTCGCCGTCGGCCGATGGGTGCTGATGGATGATGTCTGTGCCGAGGGCGATGTGCACGGTGAGCGGTATCTCCAGCCGGTAGGCGCTGCAGATCAGGCTCAGGTCGGCGTAAGGGGGGTCGGCTGCAGTCAGGGTCCTGCCCAGCGCCTCGCCGAAGCCGAGTTCGCGGTGGGCGGGGTCGGCAACGGCGTTGTTGATGAAGTCGGCGGTGTCGCGGCTCATACCGAAGCTGCCGTCGGCAAGTCCCTCGGCCACCTCCTCGGAGGTGCGGCCGAAGAGGGCGATCTCACAGTCGTGGATGACACCCGCGCCGTGGGTGGCCAGGGCCGTGATCATCCCCCGCTCAAGCCAGTCGATCAGCAGCGGAGCCAGTCCGGTCTTGATCACGTGCCCGCCGAACATCACCACCACGGCCTTCTTCCTGTTGGCTGCCTCCGCAATTGATGCGGCGAACTGGCGCAGCTCCCTGGCCGCAAGAATATCGGGCAGCGAGCGTGCAAAATCGGTCATACTCGCTCCGGCGCTGGTCGGCCTGGCGAACTCACTCCGCTCCACCTTCCGCTCCAGCTCCGACATCGAGTATGTCTTGAGCCGGGATAGATCGACCTCGCTGTGACGGGATTTGACCGGCTCTTTCACTCCTCACCCCTGCGGAAATCTATCAGCCTGGCCCAGACACGGCCGAAGTAAAGCCGGCTCTTCATCAGGATGGGCATCCGGAACTGATCATCGCTGATCCAGATCTGCATGTCCCCTTCGCGACGGAAGATCCCCGCCGACTGGAGCTTGGGTTCAATCACAAAACAGTCGAACCGTCCCGGCGGCACCTCAATTTGCTCCTTACGCAGCACCTCGACCTCGAGCTCATACTGTTTGTCGATGTCGTGAACGTTGACAGTAATGGTCTTCCCCACCTCAAGCTCGCGCGTGCGAACCTCGTAGAAGGCCGATATTACATCCAGGACGAACCCCTCGACGGCGAGCGTTTCGGGCTGCTCGGAGGAACCACGATATAGAAGTGCCAGCCCCTCTTCGGGTTTGTATTCCACCCGCTTCTCATCGCGGTGTTTCCCCTCCCTCAGCTGCTTGTTATACCCCCTGGAGAACCCCCCCTCCAGGTCCCGCCAGCTCTCGATCCGGTCACGCACCTTATAGAACCTGTCCACCGTGCGGGTTGAGCGCGCCTCGGAAACAATCCGATAACAGGGGTGCCCATCGACCTCATCGATCGATATGACCGACATATTGGCGTGGCCGCCGAGGATGAACTCGAAATAGACCTTGAATTCGAGCTGTTCGCCTACGCCGAAAGGAGCGGGACCGCCTGACGGCTCGCACACACCGAACCCCGCCCCCCACAGAATAACCGCCAGTGCGGTGATGAGCCGGTTTATGTTTTTATCTGGTTTCAAAGGTGTAGTTTAACTTGGCGTTCTTGCGCCTTTGCGTGAGATATCTATTCTAAACCCAAAGCCTACTAATACGAGTTTTCACCTTTCAGCACGGCTTTTATGGTCAGTGCCAGGATCTTGAGGTCGAAGAGCAGCGACCAGTTTTCGACGTAATAGCGGTCGAAGCTGGTGCGGGCTTCGATGGGAGTGTCACCGCGCAGGCCGTTGACCTGTGCCCAGCCGGTGATTCCGGCCCGAACCCGGTGTCGCTCCTGGTAGCCGTCGATGCGGCGCTCGAACTGCCGGACGAATTCGGGCCGCTCCGGTCTGGGTCCCACCAGACTCATATCACCGCGCAGCACGTTCCACAGCTGCGGCAGCTCGTCGAGCGACCAGCGACGGATGAAACCTCCCACCCGGGTCACACGCGGATCGCTCTGTTTGGCCCAGACCGGACCGGTGTCGGCCTCGGCATCGACCTGCATAGACCTGAACTTGAGGCAGTCAAACTCGATGCCGCCCGACCCGACCCTGCGCTGGCGGTAGAGCAGGGGTCCCCTGGAGTCAAGCTTGACGGCCAGTGCTATCACCGTAATCACCGGCAGAGCGGCCAGCATCAGCAGTGACGAGACCGCTATGTCGAAGCAGCGCTTCACCACCCCCGGCCATCCCTCGAAAGGCGCCTCCTTGAGGCTCCAGAGTGGCACCCTGCCGACCTCGACCACACGCCGCGGACGTCCGTCGGCAGGCTGGATGTCGGGGAGGTAGAGGAAATCCACATTCACCCCATAGCAGGCTCTGACAAGCCCCGGGAGGGCGTCCCTGTCACCGGAGGTCGGTGAGACAATCAGGGTGTCAAGCCGGTGGTCCTGCACCGCCTGACCGGCTTCGGCTATATGTCCTAAATGTTTGAGCCCTTCTGGAGCCGCCTCGCTGTCGCTGATTCCGCCGACAACCGTCAGTCCAAATTCCGGGTGGTCCGACAGATGCGTCACTATACGGGCGGCCTGACCGCTCTCGCCGACTACTGCCGCCCGCCTGATCGCTATCCCCATCCGGTAAAGCCTCTGTCGAAGCGCCCTTCCGACCGTCCGCACCAGGATCAGGCACACCCCGCTGAACAGCAGCAGCAGGGTCATCGTCACCCGTGAAAAGCTGACCTGGCGATAGAAGAACAGCGCCGCCAGAAGCAGCATAAAGGCCAGCAGGTATCGCTTCAGTGTAGCAGTCAGCTCGTCGAACAGCTCATCCTGGCGCGGGAAACGATACATCCCGCCAGCCAGCAGGAACAGAACCGTCAACCCGGCGAAGACCAGCGAGAGACGGACATACCAGGCCGCCGGCGGCAGCCCGGTCACGATGGGGATGCAGGATGTGAAGGGAGCGCTGAAACGGATGGCATAGGCCAGCCAGGCCCCCAGCACCACCGCCCCGCTGTCTATAAGCGCCGCAGCGACGGGCATCCATATATGGCTCCGTCGGCTCATTTACCTCCTGCTACCCCATCACTTAACCTCTTGCCAGGCGTCTTTAATGAACCGGGTCATCTCCTGAACAAATCTCTCCCGTCTGAATCTTTCTGCGTTGCGCCGAGTCGCCGCGGGGTTGAATCTGCCGGGGTCGAAGTCTCTCAGGACTTCACTCAGCGCTTCCGGAGTCTGCTCCTGAAAGAAGACCCCGGTGCGCTGGTCGCCGTCGGGGATGATGGTCTCCAGTGCCCCGCCACGTTTGTAAGCTATCACCGGCCGACCTGAAGCCTGAGCCTCAACGATGCATATGCCGAAGTCCTCCTCGCCCGGATGTATCAGCGCATCGGCGTTGCGATAGAGCTCAACCAATCCCTCCAGCGGCTGCGGTCCGACAAATTCGACCGTCCGTCCCGCCATCCGCTTAAGACGGGGCAGTTCAGGCCCATCACCGGTGACCACCAGCCTTACTCCGAGCCTGTTGCAGGCAGCTATGGCGATGTCCACCCGTTTGTAGGGAACCAGCGCCGATACGGTCAGGTAGTAACCGTCACCACCGTTCCCGACTGAGAACCGGTCAACCGCTACCGGCGGATAGATGACCGTCGATTCGCGCCGGTAATACTTCATTATCCGGCTCTGGACGTGACGCGAGTTGGCTATGAACCTGTCAACCCGGCTTGACGATGCCACATCCCAGTTCCGGAGGTAGTGTGCAGCGAAGCCTGCTGCCACGCGTGCCGGGGCTTTCAGCTGCCCAGGTCCGAGGTAATCGGTCCGGATGTCCCACACGTAGCGCATCGGCGTGTGGATGTAAGCTATATTCAGCGCGTCGGGCGGGGGTATGACCCCCTTCGCGGCGCAGTGGCTGCTCGATACCACCAGGTCATAGCCTTTCAGATCAAACGCCTCGACCGCCCACGGGAACAACGGCAGGTAAGAGCGAAAACGGCACCTTCCCCAGGGCAGCCTGGTTATCGGTGATTCTATAATCCGCCGCTTCTCAATGACCGGCGACACGCTGCCCGGAATATGGACTAATGTAAAGAGATCCGCTTCCGGGAACAACAGGCAGAGCTCATGGAGCACCATTTCACCGCCTCGCATCCCGGTCAGCCAGTCGTGCACCAGAGCCACCCGTCCGGCCGGAACCACCCCTTTCAGCGAACTGTCCGTCCCTTCTATAGGCCCCTCCATCCCAAAGTAGAAGTCCGTAGTCGGGGCTGTCCTCAACCCCGACTACAGGTTATAGATTTACATACAGCTTCTACAGGAATATCTTGCTAATTACCTTTGACTCCTTGTTTTACAAACTCCACACCAAGCACCGCCACTGAAATTCTTTTTTAATGTAAGATTTGGCAAGGCGGACGCCCTCGTCCGCCAAGTATTAATCAGGGCAACTAATAATTGACAGTGCAAACTCCTTAAGTTCCCCCCCTGCAATAGCAGGGGGGAGTAAGGGGGGGTCTGAAAGTGTCCGCTATTACCTGCACCCC
>MWJR01000174.1 GCA_002127415.1 Calditrichaeota bacterium AABM5.125.24 | reverse complement strand
ATAATGTAGACGATAGATACAATATTACATGCAAACAATCACCCCCCCTTACTCCCCCCCTGCAATAGCAGGGGGGGTGATTAAGGAACTGTCTATTATAAAATGGTCGGAGTAATATCCTTCCATCAAAGCCCAAAGCCAAAAGCCCAAAGCCAAAAGCCTATATTAAGGTCTCCCCCACTGTCCAATGGCGACAGTCACTCTCGCATCCGACTGAATGAAGTATTCGGCAGAGACCCAGGCGCTGAACCGGTGCTTAAACCTCAGACCGACCGCGGCCATCGCCCCTCCCTTGAGGCCGCTATCATAGGAATACTCCTGTTTGTATGGATCGTTGTTGTTTGTCCGGGTGGTGCGGGACTCATCCTGAGAGAGTGCCCTCAGCACCATGCCGCCCAATATCATCCCCTTTCGGACAGGGTAAGTCAAGCCGAACACTCCGAATCCTTCGAGCCATTCGTATCGGCTGCGCCTGGCCTGCCTGACCAGTCTGGTCACATCCCAGTCGTCGGAGAGGCACGAGTTGAAATAGGTGATCCGGCCGCTGCCGAAAGGGGTCAGTCCTTGGTAAAAGCCGTTCGGAATGGAAAGGGTTATTCCGGCGCCGGCTGCGGTGCCGTAGTCCCCCTCCATCGTGCGGCTGCCGGTCTCCAGCTCCAGGGACGCCAGACCCCCTTCCACCCAGAAGGTGCTGTATGGGGTGGGCGTTCCACCCAGACGAAACAGCATTCTCCTGACGGTAATCTTATCACCGTTGATCTCCCGCCAGTCGTATTCCCCGTTTAAGGAAGCGCCATACTGTCCCGTTGGTGCAAGCGCGAATGGAAGCCATGCCTCATCCCCGATCCCTAACTCCTGAGGTCCCGGATCTGAGCCCCAAGTCCCTGGGCCTGAAGCCTGGCTGGCCTGTGACATCAGCAGCACAAGTGCAGAGGTAGCCAATATATTTATCGACAGTATCGGGCTGCGCCTTGATTTCATTCTCACTATCCTGCTGTTAAACCCTTAATTATTAGCTATTAACTCTTAACTTTACTCAATGTCCACGAAAGTCGAACCCTCGACGTTGGCATCGTCGTCCCAGCTGACGGTGACGATGGCGGAACCGCTCGTATCGCCGGCTGTGAAGATGGTCGAGGCTGTTCCGTCGGCGCCGGTGGTGCGCTGGTTGTGCTGAAGGCTGCAGTTTCCACCCGGATTGGTGGTGAGGGCGAAGTTCAACACCGCCCCCTCCACAGGGTTGCCGAAGCGGTCGGCGGCTGTGGCCTGAATCGTGGATGACCGACCGGGCTGGACGCTGCCCGGATCAGCTGTTACCTGGATCGAGGTCAAGGTTCCGACGGTGAATGTGATGAGGACCGAGCCGGTCGCTTCACCGGCCTGAGCAACGGCCTCCACCTCGCCCGCCTGATTGATCCCGGACAGGGTGCTTGTGGCTGTGCCGCCCGAGGTGGTGACCGCACTGGGTGTCAAGGTTCCCCCTTCGGGCTGCACCGAGAACTGGACCCGGGTGGTATCAGAAACCGCGTTCCCGTATGAATCCTCCACATCCGCCGTCAACTGGACATTGTTCCCCACCTCCAGTAAGTCCGGGTTAGCGCTGAGGGTCACCCTTCCGGGCGGTCCCGGCAGGAATACTATCACCGGCGACTGACCGCTTGCGCCACCTGAAACCGCTACCACGTGGGCTGTGTCACCGGCGGTGGTTCCAGTGGTAAAGTCCACTATCGCCTCACCTAATTCGTCGGCCTGAGCCACGGTGGGGGCCACGGAGCCATTCCCCAGCGGGTCAACTGACAGTGTAAACTGGGTATTCTCAGCCACCGGGTTGCCGAACTGATCCTCACCGGCTACAGTGATCTCAACCTGGGTGCCGACCAGCACCGTATAATCCTCGGCGGTGATTGTTATCCGGTCCGGCGGGCCGGGCAGGAATTCGAGGTTCTCGATATCCTCGCTCACCACCCCGCCCCGACGGCTGGCCTCGACCGTGAATGAAGCCGGCCCGGCAACGATGCCGCTTGAGAATACCGAGATGGCGCGACCGCCTGTGGTAACCGTTGAGACCGGGTTGAACGAGCCGTCATCGGCATCGAAGGTGACGCTGGTGCCGTCGGCGGTGGGGTTGCCGTTCTCGTCGGTAACATCAACCACCACCGAGGTCGTATCGCCGCCAACTTCAAGCCGCCGGTCGAGAACCGCCACCGTCATCCTCGCCGGAGGACCGGGAACGAAGCTCAACACCGGCTGGTCATCGAGGAGCTGGCCGTCCACCCGAACCTCCACCGTCCCCAGTCCAATGCTGCGACCCACCACCAAAGCGCCCATCCGTCCCTGATCGTCAGACGGTGCATCGGGCGGTGTCACCAGCGGCTCTCCACCGGTAACGGTCACTGTTACCTCGTCAGGGGGCACGCCCGGAATGGCGATACCCAGGGTGTCATAGAGGGTGATGTTTATGTTCGATTCATCCGCACCGTCGGCGATAATCTCATCCGGCGAAAGCACCACCCTCGACTGAGAGGTGGACAGCGCCTGCCCCAGCGCCAGGCCGTGCAGCTCTGCCACACGGTCGCCGTTGCGCGAAGTAACAGTCACGGTCAGGGTTATCAGGGCACCGTCGAGGCCGCTCACATAGTTGAACACCCGCACGTTGAAGGTTGAACGCTGGCCGCATTCGGGCGCCACATACGGATCCTCGGTGGCATCACCTGTCAGCACCAGACCCTCCACATCCTCACCCTGAGCGTCGAGCCCGGTTATCTCTATCAGGACGGTGGTTCCAGCCACTAACGGATGATCGAAGGTGTCGGCCACGGTCACGCTCAGGTCCCTGAAGCTGCCGAACGGAAGCTGCCAGCCGTCGGTGGTGTCGAACGAGATTATGGTCGGACCGGTTACCAGAACGATGTTGCTGGTGGTGATCTCCTGGTTCTGCCAATCGACGGTCTGGGCGGTTATGGTATCCACCCCATCCACAGGCCACGGATTGACCGTCCTGAGTATGGCACTGCACAACCCGAGCGAATCGGTGCGGGCCGAGCCCTCGATATAACCGCCGGTTGACGAGAAGCGCACTACGGTGCCGTGAACGGTCGGATTCGAGAAACGGTCGCCCACCGCAGCGGTAAGAACCGTGGTATCAACCGGGGTTCCGTAGATGCCGGTCAGCACGCAGCGCTCGGTTATGAGCGTGAAGTGATCCTCATCGGGCGGGCCGCCGTGAATGGCCACCGCTATTGCCTCACCGGTGATTGTGTCCCCGACGGATGCGGTGATCTCGACCGCGCCCGCAAAGTAGCCAGAATTGAGGGTCACCGCCACCTGGCCCAACTCGTCTGTCGAATCGGCGGCAGGTTTCAGGAATGCCACCGAATCCTCAGAGGACTCAGCCGGATCGATGACCCGCGACGGGCCGTTAATGTTGAAATCCACCAGCACCGGGTGCTGGGCGTCCAGAGGAACGCCCCTGTCGTCCCGCACCTCGAAGACCAGTGTAGCGGTCTCGACCGATCCGGAACCCCTGACCCCGATTGCATCCCGGTTGATACTGACAATCACAATCCCGTCCGGCCCGCCCGATACAAACCTGACCGAGGTCTGGGACGAAGCGCCGCCGCTGGAAGCCGTTATCAGCGACACGCCGGTCTCCAGTCCGGCTGTCAGACGGGCGGTCGCCTCCCCGGAAGAATCAGTCATAGCGACCTGAGTGATACGTCCCAGTTCGGTCGTGAAGCTCACGCTGGTTCCTGGAGCCACCAGATTCTCGAACCGGTCGCGCACGAGGGCTATTACATTGGTTGCGGCGACGCCGTTGGCCCTCAGTTCGCGGTTCTCAACCGTCAGCTCGATCGTGGCGGGCGGTCCGGGGTTAAGGCGGATCAGGACCGAATCCTGGGCCGCACCCGAGACTATCCTGATTGTATCGACGCCGGTCACCCTCCCGGCACGGTAGAGGCTGGCAACCTCGCCGCCGGCTGTATAGCGCGGGCTCTGGACGCTGCCCAGGTCGGCGGTCAGGGTCACCTCGGTCATATCGGCCACCTCCTGCCCCTCGTCGTCGAACAGCCGAACTGTGACCTGCACCGTCGAGTTGCCGTCGGCGGGAACCGCATCCGTATTAGTCCACACCTCCATACGGACGGGCTCGCCACCTACGACGGCTCCGGGCAGAATCACACGCGCCGAATCAACCGCATCTCCACCCCCCGCCGAGGCCCTGAGCCAGACCTCTTCACCGGCATAATCGTCGTCAAAGGTCAGCCAGACGCCTCTCGGATAGTCCACCGGGGCAACCGGGGTTGAGACCACTCCGCCGATGGTATAGCCGACTGCGGTAATCTGAGCCACTGTGTCGGGAATGACGGAGAATCGCACCGTCGTCGAATCCTCAACCGGGTTGGTAAACCGGTCGGCCACTATGGCCGCTACCGGGAAGGCCGATATGCCGGCGGCCGGATGATGTATAGTTCCCAGATCACAGGTAACGGTTATCCGGGCGGGGGGGCCGGCCAGGACTATCAACTCGCCGCCAGTCGCAAGCAGCCCCCCCTCAAACAACGCCTCGAAATTAACCGTTCCGGTCTCATCACCGGCGGTTACCGTCGCCTCTATGATTCCACCTTCAGTCTCGACCGCCAGTGTATCCGCACCACCGGCAAAGTGAACACCTATATCCGGGATCACCAGAAGGATTATCCGGCAGCCATCCGGGACCGGCTGCCCGTCGTCGTCGGTGACCTCTGCAGTCAGCGTCGCCGATGCGTTCCTGCCCACCCCGCCTACCGAGACCGTTCTCGGCACAACGGAGAACATCACATTTTCAGGCTGCGAGAGCAGACATGGCAGGGTAAGGATCGATAACAGCGTGTCGCCAAGAACCGCACCGATGGTCGCATCGCCCGGTTCGCCTGGCGCCGTGAAGATGACCCTTGCCACGCCGGAGGTATCGAGCTCGGCACTCCGGTTGATTGTGCCCAGGTCGGCGCTGAAGGTCACGGTGTGCCCGGACAGAGGATTGTGAGCGGTCGTCTCGGACGCTCTCAGGCTGACCACAGCGGTCGCTATGCCATTGGCGGGCAGCTCGGTCGGTCTGGACGATATAACGGTGATAATCCCGAGCAACTGGATATCCACCGCGTCACCGGCACCGCCTGCAGCCTCTGCCTCAACCGACAGAACGCTATCCGCCCGGGAGGCAAATCCGACGAAGCTTACCTGCGCCAGTCCGTCATCATCGGTCTCGGCGGTCTCCGGCTCGACCCGTCCGCCGTCAGGTGCGCTGAAGTCCACCCGAATCCCCGGTGCTGGGTCGTTCAACTCATCGAGCACCTGCGCCGTTACCTGAATACACTCCAGTCCATCCCCCAACAGACGCTCGCGCTCAACCCCTACCGTCAGTGAGCCTATGGGCTCCACGTAGACGATATCCGCCTCGGCGGTAAGGGTCCTGCCGAACCTAACCGAAATCGTTGCTTCACCTGGAGACTCCGCTGCGGTCAAGGTCACGGTAGCCCTCCCCTGATCGTCCAGCTCGGCAGAGATGGGGATCTCACCATCGCTAACCGCGAATAGAACCGTCCGTCCTACTATCGGATTGCCGCCGGTAGTCTGCACCCTGACGGTCACCTCAGCCGTAGCCAGGCCGTTGGCAGGAAGGCTGTCGGGCTCGACCGAGACCGAGACCGTCACGCCCTGCAGAGTCGTCGCAACCGTGTCGCTCAACCCCCCGACAAAGGCCCTTACGCGTGCCTGCTTATCCACATCCGAAGCAGTGCTCCGGTAGGTTACAGTCGCGATCCCCTGCCCGTCGGTGGCGACAGAATCAGCCGAAACCACCCCCATATCGTCAAGCACACTGAAATGTATCGAGGTTCCCTCAACCGGATGTCCCAGCGTATCCCTGAGGGTAGCCACAATCAGGGCGGTATCGACGCCGTCGGCCAGCATCTCCTCACGTCCAATCCTGGAGCTCAGATAGCTGAACCGTCCGGAGAATGCCACCTGGGTGGTATCGGTAAGCTGGTCGCCGAAGATGGCTGCCACCGTGGCGATGGCCGGTTCGCGTCCGCTGATCAGCTCGGTTACGGCGCGACCGGTCTCGTCCAGCCGAACCATCGCCGCAATAACACCGGCTGTGCTGGAGAAGCGAACCGTGTCGCCGATGATGGCATGTCCGGTAACAGTCTCACGCGCCTGAGCGGTGATGGTTGAGGTAGCCTCGCCGTCGCCGGGGATGACCTCAGGGGAGGCAGACACGGTGAAGGTCACCCCGCGCAGCTTGAGGGTATCGACCTGACTGAACCTCCCGTCGCGCACCTCGACCTTGATCGACAATCGGCCATTGGACACTGAAGCCAGGCCCCTCGCCACTGCCTCAAAGGTGCCGTCGGCATCTGTATAACCCATATTCGGCTCCACCACGCCGGGCCCGTCGAAATCTATGGCCACCAACTCATCGGGGGCCGGGCCACCCCACGGATCGGTCAACCGAACCACAACATCAGCCGCCTGAACCCCGTCAGCCAGGATCGACTGCGGAGACATCTCGAGCGCCAGCGCCGCAGCTCGATCAACCAGGATAATCTCGGTCTCAGCCGACAACCCCTCCACATATATCACGCCGATGGTGGCCGTGCCGGTGTCCTGCGGAACGGTATAGGTCGCTTCAGCCACCCCGTTCTCGGCGATGTCGGCGGCGGCTGTGATACTTCCGATGTCAGCGGTAAAGCTCACCCGTCCCACTGCCACCGGGTTGCCGGTGGTTGTCTCCCTCACCCGCGCCGTCACCCTGGCGGTGGACACCCCATTGGCAGGAAGACTGTCGGCATCGGCCTCAACTGTGACGGTAACCCCCCTCAGAACGACATCTAACGTATCCACCATCTCGTGTCCCACCACGGACGCTATGACTCTAACGGTGTCGTTCTCCACTGAGGGTATGCCGGTCAACGTAACGCTTCCTTTGCCGTTATTGTCGGTTACAACCCGGTCGGAGGACAACCTGCCCTGGTCCGTCTCGATGTCAACCTTCATCCCGGCGGCCCGCTCGCCTATCCCGTCGGTCACGGTAACCGTAACGACACCGCTGTCGATGCCGTCGCCGCGGATACTGACCGGGTCGGCGGACAGCTCCACATCCCCAATCACCGGGGCGAACGCGAGCTCCGTCTCTTCGCTGATAAACGGCCCGAATGAGGCCGTTATAACAGCCGTATCCGGGCTGTCGGCAGCGGTAAGGGTCGCTGTGGCCATACCTATGTCGTCGGTCAGCGCAAACGGAGTTATCGAACCGTGGGTGGTCTCGAAATCTATCCTGCGCCCCTCAACAGGTGCGCCGCCGGCGAGACGCAGGGTAGCGTTGATGTTGGTTCGTGAAGCGCCGTCTGCCAGGAGCCTGTCCGGCGGATCTGATAAGCGAAGGGTAGTCGCCTTGAGCACTATCGGCCAGCTCCCTTCAGCACCCTCACACTCAGCTGTTACTGCACTGGTGACATCCTCGTCCGCCACCGGGGAGACGAACCTGGCTCCCGCTGAGCCGTCACCCAGTGTGCGAGCCTCGGCGGGCTCGATGCTGCCGGCTGTATCGACATCAAAGGTGACAAGATAGTCCTCACCGACGGGGTTGCCATATTCGTCGGTAACCAGCGTCAGAACCTCCGTCTGGTCGAACCCGCTTGCCAGCAGGGTGTCCTCAACCGATGCTATCAGCAACTGTGAAGGTTCTCCAGGCAGCAGTGTAAGCCATTCTATTGCCGAACGGTCAGGATTAACCACCAACGAAGCCTTCAGCATCATACTTGCCGCGGTCCGGTCGGCAGTCAACACCGCACCGGCCCAGCCTTCCTCATCGGTTGTAGTCTCGTCAATGAAATGGCTGCCGACCGTTGCAAGCCTGATCCCGCTGACCGAGAAATGGTCGGCCAGATCCCCCTCCATCCCCCCAACAATCTCTATCCGATTCACACCTCCGAAGAGCTGGTCGGAGGGTAAGGTGACAAACGCATCCCGCCACAGCTCCCCTTGAGGCAGCTCCACCTCACCCGAAGGCGTTCGGTTAATCAGGAAGCGGGTATCGGGACTGTCCACGTCCAGTAACTGGAGCTGGACACGCAGCTCATCGACACCTTCCGGGTCTTCCACCCGGAAGGTGTTCTCCCACCGGGTCACATTCCGGTGTTCATCGGCATCGACCAGCACCGTGACCGACCCCTCGACTGAAAACCGAACTTCGATACCTTCCACGGCCCTGCCCTGCACATCAACCACGCGCGCCCTCAGGTTGACCTCTGACTGCCCGTCGGCCTGGACCTCGTCGGGATCGATCTCGAAGATGACGAACAGCCGCTCCGGATCGTGGGTGAACAGCACGGTATCAACGGCGGCTATCCCCTCCCCATAGGCAGCCTGAACAATGCTGACACCGGTCTCAATTCCAGCGGTGAGGCTGTCCACCAGGGTGCCGTAGGCGTCGGTTATGCCTGCAGCGCGGATGGCGCCCAGAGTGGCTCCGAGCCGGATGGTCGCGCCGGCTATCGCAACGCGGTTGGTGGTCTCAGCCAGCTGGATGTTGACCCCGGCCTTGCTGCGGCCGTCGGCATAGATTGTCCGCGGGTTGGTCCTTATCTCCAGGGTGACACCGCGCAATTCGACCGTCAGGCTGTCCACAACCTGCATAATCTCAGCCATATACCGGGGTCGTGCCCGGTTGAAGCGCGGATCAATCGCCCTCGAACTGAGTCCGGTAGCGCGGACACTCCTGTCCGCGTTCCGTCCTATATCGCCACCAGTAGCGCGGACATTCCTGTCTGCCTTCCGCCTCAGGCGGAAATCAGGGTTGATAGAACTACCAATCCCTCCCGATTGAACTGGATCAGTATCTAAAAACTCACTTTCTATCTCGGTGGAAACCGGTTCACCCATACCTGTGAATGTCAGCGGCGAGAAAGCTGTAACTCTGACTACCCCCTGCCGGTTCTCGGTTCCTCCGACACTTCTGAAGGTGGTAAGGGCTGTGCCCTCCTCATCGGTAACGGCTGCTGCGTGGGTGACGTATCCCCCCTCAGCCTCGAACTGAACCCACACGCCCGGCGTGGGCTGGTCTATGATATTGGTCACCTGCACGATGACAACGGTGGTGTCGAGTCCGTCGCCCAGGATGGAAGACCTCCCCGAGTTGAGACCGACCTTCGCCACCGGATCGAGAAGCTCAATCCTTACCGAGTCCAGATCGAGGGTCCCGAGCCTACCATAAACCCAGGCCGTGGCAGGTTCGTCTCCGACCAGGAAGCTGGTCCGGCAGAAGCCGCTGCCATCCAGGACTGCCCATGGCTGCACCACCCCCCATGCAGCGCTGAACCAGATGGTATCCCCCGTGACCGGCCGACGGGTTGCAGCCTCATAGGCCTGGAAGGTTACCTCCACGGGGTTCTGGCTGCCGGCCGACAGACTGTCCTCCTGGACTGTTATAATACGGGTAACGGAATTCAGGCCTATCGTGAGCACCTCGCTCAGATCCGCGGTCGTTACGGTCACCCTCAGCACCGTGTCCACCTCGACCGGAGGCGAGACGATGATGAACTGAGCCTGTCCGTTTTCATCCGCCCAGGTGCGGCAAACCCCGGGCTGGAAGTCATTCTCATACTGCACCCGTGCTCCGGGTGAAGCCCCTCCCAGTGCGTCGGTGACAAATACAGTCACAAGGGCGCTGTCGATGCCCCCGGCCAGCATAGAGGGCCGGTCGGCAAACACCTCCAGCCCGCCTATGGTGGGAAGAAGCGCCACCGCAGCGCTGTCCCTGTGCTCCGGGCCGTAGCGAGCCACTATCTCCGCCAGGCCGGTCTCCTCGCCGGCCCTGAAGGTCACCTGAGCCCGGCCGTCCGCGTCCAGCTGCTGGGAACCTGGGATCGACCCCAGGGTGGTCGAGAACCTCACTACATCACCGGCAACCGGGTTTCCTGAAGTTGTCTCAAAGACCCGGACGGCGACCGCAGCCGTAGCGTCAGTGCGGGCGATGATCGAGTCCGGATTGACCGTGAGCCTGACCTGCATCCCCCTGGCGATGACCGTCACCGAGTCCGAAAGGGACATCAGATGCGGCATAACTACTGTGCGAGCTGCGCGGACAGACCTATCGCGCTGTGGTGTTGAAGTCTGATTCCTGATTAGTGATTCCTGAATACCTATTACTGAAATCAAGGTCCTGAAGCCTGAGGCCCGAGGCCTGAAGCCTGAAGCCTGAGGCCCGAGGCCTAAGGCCTCCTCCGAGACCTCCCCCCACACCGTCACGGCTCTATCGACCAGGCCTGCCGGCCCGGTGAGCGTTATGGTGGCGTTGCCGTTCTGGTCGGTGACAGCCCTGTCCGATGAAAGTAGACCTGCATCGCTCACGAAGCTGACCTCGATCCCGGCCGTCGGCTCGCCCGTTCCACCCAGGACTGTAGCCGTAACCTGCGTCCCGCTGACGCCGTCTGCCAGGCAGCTGCCCGGTGAGGCTGACATCTCAATCACGCTCACGGCTTCAGCGTATTCAACCATCACCGAGTCGGCCAGCTCCGGCCCGTATCCCGCGATAATCAGGTCACTGACACCGGGCGCATCGGCAGAGGTCAGGGTAACGGTGCACACACCGGATTCGTCGGTGACCGCCGACCCTGGGATGCTCCCCAATTCGGCCGAGAAGGTCACCCGGGCTCCGGCTACAGCCTGCCGGTTCTCCTCCTTGACCACGGCTCTGATCTCAGCCGTGCCCCGTCCATCACCGGGGATTAACGCCGGCGATGCCTCAACCTGCACCGAAACACCCCGGAAGGTGACAAAGGCGCTGGCCTCGATATCCATCCCCGCCGTCCGTTGCGATATATGCCTCTTGATCCGGGATTCATAGTTCCTGAACCCCATAAACCGAGGCCCCAGGTCTGAGACCTGAAGTCCTGAAATGGCGGCGGCCGAATCCTCTACCGTAGCGGTGACGGTGGCCACGATGGTGGCGGTCGAAGAGGGAGCTGTGAGCAGCACCTCAGCCTGACCGCCGGCATCCGTATTGGCGTAAGCGATTCTCTGGCCCGCGAAGCTGCCGGCCGTGGTCTCAAACCTCACACTCACTCCGCTCTGCGATCCCTCCGTGTCGAGTAGACGCGCAATGACGCAGGTTGTGTCCATCCCGTTGGCCAGGATCGAAGGGGAGGTTACGCTGAGCGACATATCGGCCGTTACCC